>JABJBD010000093.1 GCA_018668795.1 Candidatus Puniceispirillum sp.
CCAAGGCTGAACTCGCCCTGGATGCGGATGGCAAGTTCCTCGGTCTCAGGGTCAACACCAAGGCCAACCTTGGCGCTTATCTTTCGACCTTTGCCTCGGCTGTACCAACCTACATGTACGCCACCTTGCTGGCCGGAACCTATACGACACCGGCCATCTACTGTGACGTTCAGGGCGTGTTCACCAACACCGCCCCGGTTGACGCCTATCGCGGCGCCGGTCGTCCGGAAGCTACATATTTGCTGGAACGCGTTGTGGAAACAGCGGCCCGCGAGATGAACATTGACCCGGCAGACCTGCGCCGGCGCAATTACATCCAGACGGACGCCTTCCCTTACCAGACACCTGTGGTTCACCAGTATGACATCGGTGATTACGGTGCCAGCCTCGACAAGGCCTGTGATATGGCCGATGTATCCGGTTTTGCAGCCCGTCGGGCGGAAAGTGAAGGCAACGGCAAACGCCGCGGTCTCGGCTACTCCTCCTACATTGAAGCTTGTGGTATCGCCCCCTCAGCGGTGGTTGGTTCGCTTGGCGCGCGGGCAGGTCTGTTCGAATGTGCCGAAGTGCGCGTACATCCTACTGGTTCGGTGACGGTTTTTACCGGATCGCACAGCCACGGGCAGGGGCATGAAACAACCTTTGCACAATTAGTGTCTGAATCACTGGGTTTGCCTTTGGATGCGATTGAAATAAGTCATGGTGATACGGCGAACATTCCCTTTGGTATGGGCACCTATGGATCGCGATCACTGGCGGTTGGCGGCGAAGCGATCATGAGCGCCATCGATAAAATCAGGGTCAAAGCGACGCGGATTGCCGCCCATATATTGGAAGAAGATGTTGATGATGTTGATTTTGACAAAGGCGTGTTCACAGGCCGTAAAACCAATGCCAGCTTAACCTTTGGCGAAATTGCACTGGCCGCTTATGTACCACATAATTTTCCGCATGACGAACTGGAACCAGGGCTAGATGAAAAGGCGTTTTACGACCCCAAAAATTTCACCTATCCGGGAGGTTGTCATATTTGCGAGGTTGAGATCGATCCAGCAACAGGCGTGACCACCGTCGTCAATATGACGGCGGTTGATGATGTCGGACGTGTGATTAACCCCATGATTGTCGAAGGTCAGGTGCATGGCGGTCTGGCGCAGGGCATAGGTCAGGCACTTTACGAAACCTGTGTTTATGATGATTATGGACAGCTTCTAAGCGGGTCTTATATGGATTACACGATGCCACGCGCCGATCATCTACCTGATTTTCAAGTGGCCACCGAAACCACATTCTGCACGCATAACTCGCTTGGCGTTAAGGGATGCGGCGAAGTGGGGGCGATTGGATCACCACCAGCTGTGATTAATGCGGTTGTTGATGCGCTATATGACCTTGGCATCAAAGATATCAGCATGCCGGCAACCCCTGAGGTGGTCTGGCGGGCAATACAAACAACAAATCTCAAAGCGGCAGAATAGGCGAGGAGATAGATCCGATGTACACAACGTCTTATATAAGTCCGGCAAAGACAGCAGAGGCTGTTAAGGCCATGAAAAAAGCAACTGAAGGCAAATATCTTGCTGGCGGCATGACGCTTATCCCGACATTGAAAGCGCGGCTGGCGGCACCTGATACATTGATTGACCTTGCACATTGCGGATTATCAGACATTCAGACTAGGGCAAATACAATCCAGGTCGGCGCCATGACAAGTCATGCATCCGTCGCATCATCAAATGTTGTTGCTCAAAAAATTCCGGCGTTGGCAACGCTGGCAGGTGGCATTGGTGACCGGCAAGTGCGCTTTCGCGGTACGATTGGCGGTTCATTGGCAAATAACGATCCGGCGGCTTGTTACCCTGCCGCGGCCTTGGCGCTGGGGGCGACTATCCATACAGACAGGCGAGATGTTGACGCGGCCACGTTTTTTGTCGGTTTGTTTGAAACCGCTTTGAAGGATGACGAGATCATCACCAGCATTAGTTTTCCTGTGCCGCAAAGCGCAGCTTATGTAAAATTTAACAATCCGGCGTCGCGTTACGCGCTAGTTGGCGTTTTTGTCGCGCAGTTTCGTGATAATGACATCCGCGTTGCGGTGACAGGGGCTGGCACTGATGGCGTCTTTAGATGGTATGAGGCCGAAATCGCTTTGGCGCAAAATTTCACCAGCGCGGCGATGGATAAGGTGGTGGCAAAGCGTGATAATTTACTTTCTGACATCCATGCGGCGGCAGACTATCGGGCGCATATTATGGCGGTCATGACGCGCCGCGCGGTTGCAAATTGTATCTAAGTCGCGCATTTGACTAAAAATCAGGTTGGCAGGTGCAAAGAAATCTGCCAGCGTCGGCTCTTATTGTTTTTAATATTGATGATGAGAGCAAATACATGAATTCCGAACGCGCTGGTTTGCTTCATGCAGAATCAAAGCCGATAAAGCTGATCATCTTTGATAAGGATGGTGTGATTCTTGATCTTGCCGCGACATGGTTTCCTGTTGTCTATGCTGTTGCTGAATACACAGTTTCCATTATCCCCCAGCACTCTGCTCCTGCGCCTCACAAGCAATCTGTCGGGCTTGATGATCTGCTGGCATGTATTGGTGTCGATGCTCTGGGCAATATCAAACATGACGGTTTGTTTGCGGCGGGCACGTTTTCAGAAATATGCCAAGCATGGCAGGCACTTTTGCCTGATAATATGATCGATTTGCTTGCTGACGCGTCTTACAATGCCAAGGTTAATGAACTGGTGGTTGAGCTGGTGCGTGGGCGCAGTGTGGCCAAAGGCGATGTGAAAACACCGCTGACGATTCTGTCTAAAGCTGGCTATATTATGGCGTTATTGACGAATGATAATGCGGCCTCGGCGTTGCAAAATCTTAAAGACCTTGAAATTGACCATCTTTTTGCGACAATCATTGGTGCCGATAGCGGTTTTGGTGGCAAGCCAGCGCCTCAAGGGTTGTTGCATATATGTGACACGCATGATGTAACGCCAGATCAGGTTATCATGGTGGGTGATACGATTGCCGATTATGGCGTGGCTGTTAACGCGCAGGTGCAGAATTTTATTTGCGTTGCTGATGATATCAGTCATCGTCCAGATGCAGATATTGATCCCGGCCTTGTTATTCCGGGTCTAGAGGCTTTGCCAGCACTGGTCACAAAAATGTCAGGATTGGTTGATAGGTAAAAGGATTTATAATGAAGTTTCGCGGTATATATACACCAGCCATTACCCCGCTCAATGACGATGAAAGCATCGATTGGAACGGGTTTGATACGGTGCTGGAATTCCTAATTGAAGCTGGTGTTGACGGGATAATCATTGGTGGTACCACAGGTGAATATTATGCCCATTCGACCGAAGAACGCGAAGCGGCTTTGAAACGTGCTTCCGATGTGGTGGCAGGGCGGCTTCCACTTATTGGTGGTACGGGGGCTATTCGTACCGAAGATTCAATTGCCTTTGCCAAGACCGCCAAAGCCTGTGGCTATGACGCCATATTGATTACGACGCCGCCTTATGCTCAGCCCACGCCGCGCGAAAATGCTATTCATGCGCTTCGTATTGATCGCGCGGTTGATATGCCGATCATGCTGTATAATTATCCAGGACGTATGGCCGCTGAGATGAGTGACGAGTATCTTGATCGCGTAGGCAGAAGCCAGAATTTTTGTGTGATTAAGGAAAGTTCGGGTGATATTAACCGCGTGCATCAGCTTGCGCGCGATTATGCACATATCCAGCTTAGTTGCGGGATGGATGATCAAGCGCTCGAATTCTTTGCGTGGGGTGCCGAAAGCTGGGTATGTGCGGGATCTAATTTTGCACCCGAAGCGCATATTGCATTATGGAAAACATGTGTTGTTGATGGTGATTTTGTGCTTGGCCGCAAAATCATGTCGGCGATGTTGCCGCTTATGGGCACTTTGGAACAAGGTGGTAAATTTCTGCAATGTATTAAATATGGCGCGACATTGCGGGGCTTGCCATCAGGCCCGCCACGAAGCCCACTTCGCGGATTGAATAAGGATGAAAAACGCAGTCTTACCGAAGTCATTTCGGTGATGAACAGAACAATTAATGAACTTACCGCTGGGGAGGCCGAAAAATGAGTGACCTTTTGACACATGATGAATATAAGGCACTCGCCGATGGTTTGACGCCTGCTTCAACCAGCTTTGTTGATGGCAGTTTTCGCGCGGCACAATCGGGCGCAACCTTTGACAGTATAAACCCAGCAACAGGCAAGTTGCTTGCCAAGGTTGCTGATTGCGATGCGGCGGATGTTGACTTTGCGGTTGCAAAAGCCCGTATGGCTTTTGACGATGGGCGCTGGCGCTGTTTGCATCCATCTGCACGCAAACAAGTGCTGATCAAACTTGCCAAGCTGATAAAACGCAATCGGCATGAATTGGCTGTCTTAGAATCCGTTGATTCAGGCAAGCCAATCCGCGATTGCGCGACCATTGATTTGCCTGAAACGATCAACACCATCATCTGGCATGCCGAAGCGGTTGATAAATTATATGATCAGACCGCTCCCGCGGGTGATGACGCTATGGGCATGATTGTGCGCGAACCCATTGGTGTTGTTGGTGCCGTATTGCCGTGGAATTTTCCGTTATTGATGATGGCGTGGAAAATTGCTCCGGCATTGGCAGCGGGCTGTTCGGTTATTGTTAAACCGGCGGAACAAACATCACTGACCGCCTTGCGCATTGCCGAACTGGCAATGGAAGCTGGGGTGCCACGCGGTGTTCTGAATGTGATCACTGGCGATGGGCCAAAGGCAGGCGCTCCGTTGGGGTTGCATAGGGATGTTGATATGGTGTCATTTACCGGATCAACTGAAACAGGACGCCTGTTTTTGAAATATGCTGCCGAGTCAAATTTGAAAAAAACCGTGCTCGAATGTGGTGGTAAAAACCCTGCCATTGTCATGGATGATGCCGAAGATCTGGATCTTGTCGCTGAACATGTGGTCAATGGGGCGTTCTGGAACATGGGCGAAAATTGTTCGGCCACATCACGTCTGATCGTGCATGAAAATATAAAAGATGACCTTATGAAGCATATTCTGGCGCATGCAAAAGAATGGCATATGGGTGATCCTCTTGATCCGAAAAACCATCTTGGATGCATGATTGATACCGAACATTTTGGCAAGGTCGCTGGCTATCTAGATGTTAGCAAGAATGGCGATAATATTGTCACCCTATGTGGCGGCAAGGCCTCGGATGGCTATGTCGAGCCAACTATCTTTGATCGGGTAACGTCGGCAAGTCGGCTGGCCAAAGACGAAATCTTTGGACCTGTTCTGGGTGTCATGACGGTCACATCAATTGACGAAGCCATCGCCCTTGCCAATGATACTGACTATGGCTTAGCGGCGTCGGTATATACGACCAATGTCAAACAGGCAATGCGTGCGGCACGTGCCATTCGCGCTGGTACTGTAACGGTTAATTGCTATGGCGAAGGTGACGCAACAACGCCATTCGGGGGCTATAAGCAATCTGGCTTTGGTGGTCGTGACAATGGTATTCACGCGCATGATCAATATTGCGAGGTCAAAACCATCTGGATTGACCTGACTGACCGGGCGGCTAGTGACGCGGTCAATTAGTCACTTGCGTGCGACTCTGGCTAGCGTGTGCGATAGGCAATATTTTTGGTTTGCACATAATTGAGCAAGGCTTCACGGCCTTTCTCGCGTCCATAGCCCGATTTTCCATAGCCGCCAAATGGTGTTTCGACACCACCTGCGAACCACTCATTCACAAAAATCTGCCCGGCTTTGATTTTGCGGGCGGCACGGTGTGCGGCGTCAATATCGCGGGTGAAAATGCCACCAACAAGTCCGAATTCGGTGCTATTGGCTATTCTGATAGCGTCAGCTTCATCATCGGCTTTCATAACCGACAAAACCGGACCAAAAACTTCGGTGCTGGCAATCTGCATATCTGGCGTGACATCTGTAATAATGGTCGGCGCCAGAAATGATCCAGGCTGGTTCAGGCGATGCCCGCCAATAGCAATGGTTCCCCCCTCGCTGGCGGCATGTTTGCACAGGCCTTCGGCGCGGTCACGCTGGTTGTCAGACACCATTGCACCCATATTAGCCCCAAAGGCAGTCCGTTCTATACCTGGGCCAACTGACAGGCTTTCGGCAAGGCCAACCGCGCGTTCGACAATTTCATCATGCACATCAGGATGCGCAATCACACGTGACATCGCCGAACAAACCTGTCCGGCGTTAAAGAAGATACCCCAGCGCATCGAGTCCATGACCTGATCCAGATCAGCGTCTGGCATCACGATAGCAGCTGATTTGCCGCCAAGTTCAAGAATGGCAGGGACAACATTCTGTGCGGCGGCTACGGCCACCTTTATACCTGTTGCAACCGAACCGGTGAACACAACATTGCCGATGTCAGGATGATTTGACAAAGCGGCGCCTGCTTCATGCCCATAGCCGCATAGGATGTTCAAAGCACCGCGCGGCAGGCCAGCGGCTTCGCCAGCACGTGCAAGCCATGTGGTCGATAGGGGGTCAAGCTCAGGCGTTTTTACCACGCATGTATTGCCTGTTGCTAGGGCCACTGCAATACCGCGTGCAGTCATTTCAATCGGGTAATTCCACGGAATGATCTGTGCGCTAACGCCAATTGGTTCATAGATTGTGTAATCAAGATAATCTGCACCAAGCGGGATTGATCGACCTTCAACGGTTTCGGCTTGATTGCCGTAATATTCGAAATAACGGGCTGTTCCCTCGACTTCAATAACAGCTTCCCATAGTGGCTTACCTGATTCAAGGCACAGCAATTCAGCGATTTCTGCTTTGTTATCAAGCATGAACTGTCCCATCTTGCGAACCATGCGGCTTCGTTCGACTGGCCGTAAATCGGACAGGGCACCACTTTCGTGGCATGCCAGCGCAGCAGCAACCGCACGGTCGATATCCGCCGCGTCTGCCAGTGCCATATCAGCCAGATGTGCGCCGGTACCAGGGTTGGTTACGGACAGGCGTCCGCCGCCGCCATCAATCCATGACCCGTTAACATAGTTCTGAAAAAAGTCTTGCATGACATTATCCCTTGTTTGATGTCGTTGCTGATTCTGTATAGGCATACAAGCTTGCTATAGATATCTTCATCAAACCCTAGGCTGTGTTGACATTGAGGTGCAATATCAATCTGTTTATGCGGCTTTTAAATTTATTGCTACATATCGGGCTACATATCCGTGCAACATCATTACATCACATTAGACTTGACCAGCATGCAATTATCGCCATGACTAAGCGACAGTAACTATATGAAGGTGATCTGAGTTTATGAAGGCAGATATTGTTATCATTGGTGCTAGTCACGCAGGCGTCAGTTTTGCTGATGCGATGCGCACAAACGGCTTTGAAGGGTCATTGACGCTTATTGATCGCCAGACAGGAACGCCGCTCGAACGCCCACCCTTATCAAAGGCGTTTTTGCTTGAACAGGATGACTGTATAAATCCGGCTTTTATGCTTCGTAACACGGACTGGTATAGTGCCAACAATATAACGCTTAAATCAGGAACTGATGTCACCGCCATTGATCCGGTTGGCAAGATAGTGACGCTGGCAGATGATGTGTCTGTCAGTTATGACAAATTGGTACTGGCAACAGGTGCGGTGCCGCGCGCCCTTACACCAGCAACAGGGCTTGGCAATGTGTTCATGCTACGCCAACCAGATGATGCTATTGCCATCAGACAAGCTGCCCAGTCAGCCCAAAGCGCAATTATCATCGGTGGCGGCTATATCGGACTTGAAGCAGCCGCATCTTTGCGGAAACGTGGACTTGAAGTCAATGTGATCGAAGCTGCTGATCGCTTGTTAGCGCGTGTGGCCAGTCCACCAATAGCAACATTATTAGGCGATCTACACCGCGCACAAGGTGTGTCGATCCATACCGGTGTAGCGGTTGCTAGCATCACGGATAACAACGGCACTTTTGCTGGCGTCACCTTGACTAATGGTCATATATTGTCGGCAAATATGCTGATTGTCGGTATCGGCGTCACGCCAGACAGTCAGCTTGCCCGTATGGCGCAGATTGAAACCGAAGCTGGCGATAATGGTGCCATTCTGGTTGATCAATTAATGCGCACAAGCAATTCAGATATTTTGGCGATTGGCGATGTTGCCTTGCAACGTGGTCATTCTGTGCGGATCGAATCGGTACATAATGCCCAAGATAGTGCCGCACGTGCGGTTGCAGGGCTTCTTGATATAGCCCCACCGGTCGATCAGGCACCGTGGTTCTGGTCGGATCAATATGATGCCAAATTGCAATCTGCAGGTATTGTGCCCACAGGGGCGGATGATTTAATTCATGTCCGCCGTCCGGGTAAGCGCGAAGGTGGCATGTCGGTCTGGACTTATCGTGGTACCCAGCTTCTAGCTGTCGAGGCTGTTCGTGATCCAGCTGGTTATATGCTTGGAAAAAAATGTCTTGAGGCCAATATATCACCTGATCCGGATCACGTTGGCGATCTGGCATTTGACCTAAAGGCACTATTGGCTCATTAAGATAGAATATTTAAGAGTGATACGAGTTGAAAATGGCGAATGCGGGAACATATACGGGCGCAACCAAGGCGATAGGCGATGTGCTTGTCGATTTTCGCAGTGACACTGTGACCCGACCAACGGCGGCTATGCGTGCGGTAATGGCTAAGGCTGATGTCGGTGATGATGTCTATGGTGATGATCCCAACGTCAATGATCTACAGGACAAAGTGGCCGCCCTTATGGGCAAAGAAGCGGCGTTATTTGTAACCAGTGGCACCCAGTCCAATCTATGCGCCATGCTGGCACATTGTCAGCGTGGTCAGGAAATATTAACAGGTGAAAACTATCACGTCTTCATTGACGAAGCTGGTGGCGCATCTGTGCTTGGCGGCATCATGATGGCGCCGATGCCTACCAATGATACTGGTGCGTTAGATATTGACGATATTGACAAGACGGTCAAGCCGGACGATCCGCATTGCCCGATCAGCTCGTTGCTATGTCTGGAAAATACTGTGTCAGGCAATGTGCAATCGGTTGCATCGATCGATGCGCTGGCCTTGCGTGGCAAAGCGCATGGACTTTCTGTGCATCTTGATGGTGCGCGTTTGATGAATGCGGTGGTCAAGCTTGATGTGCCAGTGTGCGACATTGTAAAAAATGTGGACAGTGTTTCATTATGTTTGTCAAAAGGGCTAGGCGCGCCTGTTGGATCGGTGCTTGCTGGCTCAAAGGAACTTATCAGCCGTGCTTACCGTGTGCGCAAGCTTGTTGGAGGTGGGTTACGACAGGCTGGCCTTCTGGCCGCTGCCGGACTTTATTCGCTTGATAACCATGTCGAGCGGCTAGCCGACGATCACGCTAACGCTATCAGGCTGGCGGAACAACTGGCGACGATACCCCAGATTTCGGTCGATATTGATGCGGTGCAAACCAATATGGTGTTCATGCAAATGGCACCTGATGCTGCCGCGTCCCTACCGGAATATCTGCAAGATAGGGGTATTTTGATAAATGGCCACCCAAGCCGCATTCGCTTGGTAACGCATCTGGATGTGAGTGCTGAAAAGATTGATCAGTTTGTGACTGAGCTACGTGAATTTTTTGCTTAAAAACGAAACTGTTTTGGCGTAAACGGAATATTGTTGCCAGATGGCTATGGCAAACTTCAATGTCTTTTTGTTGAGGTGTGCAATGTCTCTTGTTCTTTCAGTTGGGCCGCGGGTTCGCAAAAGCCCTTTTTTCTCATCAGCACGTAAAGCTGGGCTGGCGGCAGCTTCTGTATATAATCACATGTATATGCCAACTAGCTATGGTGATCCTAGGGCTGAATATGAACGGCTCATAAATGGCGTTGCTATGTGGGATGTGGCGGTTGAGCGGCAGGTCGCGCTCAAAGGGCCTGATGCGCTTGCGCTGGCGCGTTATTTGACCCCGCGTAATCTTGAAAATCTAAAAATCGGCGTTGGTAAATATGTCCCGCTTTGTGATTTTAACGGATCACTTATCAATGATCCGGTACTTTTGCAGATCAGTGATGATGAAGTCTGGCTGTCGATTGCCGATAGTGATGTAAAATTATGGGCGGCGGGCATTGCTGGCGCGCGCGGGATGAATGTAAGCGTTTTTGAGCCGGATGTCTCGCCGCTTGCTATTCAGGGGCCCAAAGCCATCAATGTTGTGCGTGATCTGTTTGGCGACTGGGTTGATGAAATAAAGTATTTTGGATTTCGGGCGACCGAATTGCATGGCATTCCAATGGTCTTGGCACGTTCTGGCTGGTCAAAACAAGGCGGCTTTGAACTCTATCTGCAAGATGGCAACAAAGGCGACGCCTTGTGGGATATTGTGGCCGAAGCTGGCAAACCCTATGGCATCGGCCCTGGCACGCCAAACTATGTCGAACGTGTTGAAAGCGGTTTGATTTCTTATGGTGCTGATACTGATGAGATGAGCAATCCTTTTGAACTGGGGATGGATCGCCTTATCGACCTTGACCAGCCACAGGATTTTGTTGGCAAAGCAGCGCTCAAGGACATAAAGGCGCGCGGCGTGACGCGGCGGTTTATGGGGCTGATTATTGACGGTGAAAAATTTACCGGCACAAATGAAAGCCGCTGGCCGCTTGAATGGAACGGAACTAATGCTGGCTACGTAAGCGCCAGTGCCTATTCACCGCGCTTGAATGCCAATATTGCCATGGCGATGGTATCTGTTGCGGCGATAGAATCTGGTGATAAGCTAAATGTCCTAAGCGAGTCAGGCTGTTTAACAGCAAAGATTGTGTCATTACCTATGGTCTAGCTATCACATGGGAGCAATGGTGCCGACGGGGATTATAAATGGCTGACATGGTTTCACATGCAAAGGTGGTTGTCATTGGCGGCGGCGTTGTTGGCTGTTCGATATTGTTCCATCTGGCCAAATTCGGCTGGAAAGATGTCGTTCTGCTGGAACGTAACGAGCTAACATCTGGATCAAGTTGGCATGCGGCAGGCCAGATTCACACGATCAGTTCGGATCCCAACATCTCGCGCCTGCAAGGCTATACGATCAATCTTTACAAGGAAATTGAGGAAACATCCGGCCATTCGGTAGGCATGCATAATACGGGTGGCTTTTATCTGGCCTCAAATTCTGACTGGTATGATTATTTAAAGCGTGAAAGATCTAAAGCACGCTATATGGGACTCGATCAGGAATTCATTTCGATTGAGGAAGCTGCCGAGCGTCATCCGCTTATTGACCCCAGCCATTATCTGGCGGCGTTATGGGATCCGCTTGATGGTGATATTGATCCGTCGGGCGTTACCTATGCCTATGCCAAATCAGCGCGCGTGCATGGGGCAAAATATTATACGCATACCCCCGTTATTGAGACTAACCAGCGCCCCGATGGTAGTTGGGATGTGGTCACCGAAAACGGCACTATCAATGCTGAAATGATTGTCAATGCAGGTGGTTTATGGGCGCGCGAAGTTGGGCATTTGGCAGGGCTTCATCTTCCCGTACAGCCAATGGAACATCATTATCTGATTACCGAAGATATTCCCGAGATTACGGCCCGGACTGAGCGTTTGCCAGCGGGCATTGATTACGAAGGTAATATCTATTTCCGTCAGGAACGCGGCGGCATGTTGCTTGGCACTTATGAACCAAGGGCAACGCCTTGGTCGCTGGCGGGTACGCCACAGTCATTCGGCCATGAATTGCTTGAACCAAAGCTCGATAATATTGCCGACCGTCTGGAAATAGGGTTTGAACGTATTCCGGCGCTTGCCACGGCTGGCATTAAAAATATCATCAATGGTCCTTTCACCTTTGGACCAGATGGTAATCCAATGATTGGTCCGGTGCCGGGCATGACCAATTACTGGGTTGCTGTTGGTGTTATGGCTGGATTCTGTCAGGGGGGTGGTGTTGGGCTGTGCATGGCTGAATGGATGATGGATGGCGAACCATCAATTGACGTATGGGCTATGGATGTAGCGCGTTTTGGTGATTATGCAACACCGCATTGGGGCACGGTCAAATCGTCGGAAAATTACGAACGCAGGTTTGTTATGACCTTCCCTAACGAAACTTTGCCAAAAGGCCGACGGCAACAGACAACAGCTCTTTATGACCGCTTGGTATCGCGCGGGGCCGTAATGGGCGACTCTCATGGTCTGGAAAATGCGCTTTGGTTTGCGACTGATGCTGATGATGCGCATGAAGACCCAACATTCCGGCGGTCACGTGCGCATGATTATGTGGCTGCCGAAGTGGCTGCGGTACGACATGATGTTGGAGCCATCGAAATTGCTAATTTTGCCAAGCATGAATGCAAGGGTGAGGGCGCCCGCGCTTTCCTCGATCATATGCTTGCTGGCCATGTGCCAAAACCTGGCCGTCTGCAATTAACCCCGATGCTGACGCCAAAGGGTAAATTATATGGTGATATGACGGTTGCCTGTCTTGCCGAAGATCATTTCTATCTATTTGGATCCGGTGCTGCCCAGAATATGCATCGGCGGTGGTTTGAATCGCATCTGCCGGATAGCGGCGTTACTTATGCAAACCGGTCTGACGCGTGGCATGGTATCGCCATTTCAGGACCAAAATCACGTACCCTTCTGCAACGTCTGGTGCGAGAGGATGTTGGTGCCGATACGCTGGCATTTCGCGATGTGCGCCAAACTTTTGTGGCAGGCGTCCCAGCTATGCTGTTGCGTATATCGTTTTCGGGTGAGCTTGGTTATGAAATCTATGTAGCCCCGCAATATCAACTTCGCCTGTTTGAAGCGATTGAGGAAGCAGGTCAGGACCTTGGACTTCGGCTTTATGGAAGTCGCGCGTTAATGTCGATGCGGTTGGAAAAGAACTGGGGTGCCTGGACTTTGGATTTTCGGCCAGATTTCACCGCTGCTGAGTCTGGACTAGATGCCTTTATCAATTGGAACAAGGATTTTATCGGCAAGGCCGCTGCGCTGGCCGAGGCCAAATCGGGTCCGGTAAAAAAGCTGGTCATGATGACTATCGAGACAGACGATATTGATGTTTCAAATGATGAAGCCATTTTTGCCAATGGAGAACCTGTTGGCTATGTCAGCTCGGGCGGCTTTGCCCATCATATCGGCACATCCATGGCATTTGGCTATGTGCCCAGCGCATTGGCAAATGATGGTACTGAAGTGCAGGTGGAAATTCTTGGCAGTCTATGTCCGGCCAGAATTGTCGCGGCACCTTTATATGATGCGAATGGCGGCAAAATGCGGGGTTAAGCATCATCCGGCCAGAACGAAGTAAAGGCCGAAAGATGATCGCGGCATAAACAAGCATCATCCGGCCAGAACGAAGTAAAGGCCGAAAGATGATCGCGGCATAAACAAGCATCATCCGGCCAGAACGAAGTAAAG
>JABJBD010000171.1 GCA_018668795.1 Candidatus Puniceispirillum sp.
GTGCGATCATTAATCTGGCAATTGATCGGGAATGCTGGGTAGCCAAGGGCGCGCCTCCTAATTTTACGGGATCACTTCCTCGGACGAGGTGCTCATGGCACCATGATCAGATTTGGCGTAATCAGATTTGGCGTGCAGGGGGCGGCAAGTGGCCGCCCCTTGCGGATTTGAGCCTAGCGATAGCCAGCAGCTTCCATTGCGTCATTGGTCAAAGCCTGTGCTTTGGCCAGTGCGTCTGCAACACTCTGCTTGCCAGCATAGGCAGCGGAGAATTCCTGACTGACTTCGGTTGCGATTCCAGCAAATTCAGGAATAGCCGCAAACTGGATGCCAACATAAGGACTAGGATCTACGGTCGAGTTATTCGGATCAGCCGATAGAATCGAATCCAGTGTCATCTTGGCAAACGGGACATTCATGTAGTTTGCATTCTCATAAAGTGAGGTCCGCGCACCAGGTGGTACATTTGCCCAACCTTCTTTTGCAGCAACCAGTTCAATATAACCGTTTGAAGTGGCCCATTCGATGAACTGCTTGGCAGCATCTTCTTTTTGCGTGCCTGCCGGAATGGCCAAAGCCCATGCCCACAACCAGTTAGAGCGAACGCCCATTCCATTGTCAGGAGCCAAAGCGAAGCCAACTTTGTCAGCTACAGTTGAATCCTTTGGGTTGGTTACGAAAGATGCCGCAACAGTGGCGTCAATCCACATGCCACATTTGCCTTGTTGGAACAGAGACAGGTTTTCGTTAAAGCCGTTTGTGGCAAAGCCAGCAGGGCCAGCGTCGTTCATCATATTGACATAGAAGTTCAGTGTGTCTGACCATTCACGGGTATCGAACTGGGCATCCCAGTTTTCATCAAACCAGCGTGCGCCAAATGAATTTGACATTGCCGTAATGAAAGCACCGCCTTCACCCCAGCCTGCCTTGCCGCGCAAGCAGATACCATTGATGCCATTGGCACGATCAGTCATTTCACGCGCCGCTTTGGCAATGAACGACCATGATGGTGCTGAAGGCATCGACAAACCCGCTTTTTTTATCAGGTCGGTCCGGTACATGATCATTGAGCTTTCACCATAAAATGGTGCGGCATAGAGGGTGCCGTCATAGCTTAGGCCACCAGCCATAGCTGGCAGAATGTCACCGGCATTATATTCGGCACTCAGATCATCAAGAGGAACCAACCAGCCATTCTTGCCCCAGATTGGGGTTTCATACATGCCGATTGTCATGATGTCGAAAGCACCGCCTTTTGTGGTGATATCAGTTGTTACTCGCTGACGGAGCACGTTTTCTTCTAGTGTCACCCACTCAACAGAGTGGCCAGTCTTAGCCGTAAAGTCATCAGTTAGGCCTTGCATACGAATCATGTCACCATTGTTCACTGTAGCAATGGTGAGCGTGTCCGCATACGCAACGCCTGACGCCATCAGAGATGCCGCCGCCGCCGTACAAAGTAGTTGTTTCAATCGCATTGTCTTCCTCCTAGGTATATTACTCATAAAAAAAAGTGAACACCATAATATTTGCCCGCGTCAATATAAATTTAACGCGCGTAAATAAATGTTTTTCTGCAGAGGTGACGCAAAGTTGGTTTTTCTAGGCAGAGCCACGCATTATGAGGCGCGCGGCAAATAATCTTTCTTCACGATTATTTAGCTTTCCACCAGCGTCGATCAGTTGAAACAAAGTTTCTACAGCATGATCTGCCACCGATTCATAATCATGCGCCGCTGTGGTTAAAGACGGACAGGTAAAACGTGAATAAGGATGGTCATCATGAGATGCCACGCGAATGTCGCAGGTTTCGTCACGGCCAACAGTGACCCCTAATTCATGGCATGCAGATAGGAAACCGATTGCCAAACGATCATTACTGCAAAGCACGGTTTTGGTAGGAAGCATATTGTCGTGCAAAACCTTCAAAGCACCTTGGCGGCCGATTTCCTCAAAGCCCCACCCAGTTCCATCAATTTTGACAATATGCGGCTCAAGATTAAGCCGTCGCATCATTTCAAGATAAGCATGCCGTCGCTTATTGGCGTTTGGATTGACCGGGTCTCGCATCTCAAAAAAACAGGGAACATTACCCGTTCTATTGAGATATTCGACAGTCTGGGACACAAAGCTGAAATTATCTGAACCAACAAAGGCGGCACCAACACCTTCAATATTACTATCAAATAATATGGTTGGCACGTCGCGGCAGAATTGCTCAATATATTTTCGGTCAGAGGCTCGACCCAAAGGTGCCAAAAGCACGCCAGCTGGTTTGAGCGATCGCAATGTATCAAGTATCGCATTTTCCAGCCCCTGCTCGCCATGTGAGGAATATAGGGATGGCGTGAATCCAGCGTCAATACAACGCCGTTCTAAGACCCGGGCAATCTCGGCAAAAAACGGATCAGCAAGATAAGGGACAACGATGCCAATATTCTTGGTCAGCCGTCGATTCTGATTCATCGCATAGATATTCGGACGATAATCATATTCCTTTAAAGCAGCTTCTATCTTGTCACGCGTTGATGATCTCACGCTGTCAGGGTCATTAAAATATTTAGAAATTGTGGGGCGGGAAATACCGCTTAATGTGGCAAACTCGTCCATATTTCTAATTTTTTGATGACGCATCACATTATTCCGTTTCAAAGAAGAGTCGCGGAGACACTTGACAAATATGCTACCCTTGACGCATCCAATATTAACGCGTGTAAAGTTTGACGCAAGTTAAGTTTATGCCTGCATATCAACTTTACATATGAAGATAAGAATTGGACACGAACGAAAAGGCGCAAATTACACGATGGTAATTGATATGAATCCACAAATCAGCGACATCAATCAAATAGTGTCAGACATTACAACCCAAGCATCAAATAAGTCATTGATGTCAGTGGCGATTTCTGGCGCCCCTGGCAGTGGCAAATCCACCCTCGCTGCGGAAGTGGCATCAAGGCTTGGTGCCTGCTGCTGTATCATTCCAATGGATGGATTTCATCTGGACAATACGACCCTGACGGCACGCGGCCTTTTGTCTGTTAAGGGCGCGCCTGAGACCTTTGACCTTGATGGATTTGCACATATTGTCGATGCGCTGAAAGATGGAACTGCAAAGCACTTCCCCACCTTTGACCGGAATCTGGATAGCGTTATCGAGGATGGCGGCACTGTGCCGGAGACACTTTCAATTTTGCTTTTTGAAGGCAATTACCTGTTATTTGATGAGCCCGGATGGTGTGATTTGGCGCAAAAATGGGACGCCAGTATCTGGCTTGATGTGTCAGAAACTATTCTGGAAGACCGCTTGATCAAACGATGGCTTGATCAGGGCATGCCATCTAATGAAGCCAAAGAACGCGCCCAGATGAATGATCTGGTTAATGCCAAACGCGTTTTACAAAGGGCATTGCCAGCAACATGGGTCATAGCTAATTAATGCGGCAAAGGTCAGATTTCCTGTCAGCCTGTGGCTAACTTGCAAAATGCCGCGCTAGCCAGACATGTATAATAGGGCAACCAAAGCCCGTTTTAGGAGTGTGAATATGATTGCTATTGGTGGTGAAAACCTTATCGATCTGGTCTCGGCTAAGCAGACAGATAATGAACAGCCGCACTATGTGGCTATGCCAGGTGGTAGCCCGTTTAATGTCGCCATGGCGGCTGGACGGCAGGGCTATGATGTGACCTATCTGTCGCCAATCTCATCAGACGCATTTGGTGATCTTTTGGCGACGCGACTTGTTGAGAGCCATGTAGCTATTGCTGCACCACGTGTACAACAACCCACATCACTTGCTATTGTTTCACTCGATTCTGATGGTGCGGCATCCTACAGCTTTCATCGCAACGGTACTGCCGAGCGTCAGGTGACGTGCGAAAAGCTGGCTAGCTATATGCCCCGGAAGACAGATATTTTCCATGTTGGTGGTTTGGCGCTGATAGATGGGGATGATGCTGATGCTTGGAAAATGCAGTTTCAGTTGTGCAAGAATTCTGGGATTCTCACATCACTCGATCCCAATGTACGGCCAGCACTTGTCAGTGACAGGTATCAGTATATGGCGCGCTTGAGTGCATTGATGAAAATTGCTGATATTGTGAAACTAAGCGATGAAGATTTAGAATGGTTGTATCCAGACCGGCCCTTGGAACAAGCGCTACGTGATTGCCGTGCTGATTGCAACGCAGCCTTGTTTATCCTAACCCTTGGTGCCAAGGGCGCACATGGTTTTGTGGACGCTGGTGACGTACATATACCATCAGCCAAAACAGATAGAATCATTGATACTGTTGGTGCTGGCGATACTTTTATGGCGACCATACTTAGCTGGGTTGTCGAAACGGACAAGATCAAGCCTCAAGCTCTCCGCAAAACTGATATGGCATCTCTGAAGACCGCCTTATCCGGCGCTGCAAAGGCCGCCGCAATGAATTGTGAGCAAAGCGGTTGCAACCCACCATGGCGGCACCAGCTTAATGAAGCAATGCCATCATAACGCGCTTTGCCTTGAGCCCTAACGATTGACCTCATATGAATGATCACAGGCCAGGAAAACCATAGGCCAGGAAAACCATAGGCCAGACGAACCGCAGGCCTCGATCCGCCAACCAATTAAATAAACTGGCGGTCTGGGCACCAAGGCGCATGGTTCTTGGAACGTGGCATTAGGTAGAATTTTCAGAATTTACATACTTGGCTTTCACAAATGTTCTTGTTATGTTCTTTTTCTGTTAGTTATTTTAGTTTGTTCAGTAACATGTATCTATTACCGGTTCCCATCTCTATTCCGTTTGTTTCAGCCGGTTTTCCAAGTCCTGCTGAGGATTACATCGACAGTACTCTGGATCTGAATGCGCATCTGATTGAAAATCCGGCCGCCACATTTTTTCTGCGCGTTGCGGGCGATTCAATGACAGGTGCTGGTATTTATTCAGGTGATCTGTTGTTAGTCGATCGTAGTTTAACGCCAAAAGTAAATGATATTGTGATTGCGACAATTCACAATGAATTCACGGTAAAGCGTTTGGGGCGCCATAAAGACGGGTGGTTTTTACAATCTGAAAATCCTGATTATCCTTGTCTGGACATGCCTGAAGACAGTCATATCTGGGGTGTTGTTAAATATAATATCCGGTCGTTGAAATAATGTTCGCGCTTATTGATTGTAATAATTTTTATTGTTCCTGCGAACGGGTTTTTCAGCCTGCTTTGGAAGGCAAGCCCTTAATCGTGCTGTCTAATAATGATGGCTGCGTCATTGCCCGCTCGAATGAAGCCAAAGAGATCGGCGTGCTGATGGGCGACGTATATTTCAAGCATAAGGACAGGTTTCATCAGCAGGGGATATTAATCCGGTCAAGCAACTATACGCTTTATGGCGATATGAGCCACCGTGTCATGAGCATATTATCGACGTTCTCGCCCAATGCTGAAATATATTCCATTGATGAATGTTTTCTGGATTTGTCTGGGTTTCCCCCTCATGACCTGATCGCTTATGCGCATGAAATTTGCCGTATTGTTAAACAATGGACAGGCATTCCCGTGTCTGTGGGCATAGGCCAAACAAAGACAATTGCGAAGCTGGCAAACCGTATCGCAAAAAAGAACAGAATAATGCGCGGTGTATATTTTATAGATAATGCCAGTCGGTTAGATGACGCGCTACAGAATACAGCGATTAGCGACATATGGGGCATAGGTAGGCGTTTGGCAAAAATGTTAACATCCCAAGGCATTCAGACAGCGGCAAGTTTTTCACGTCTTCAAGATGGCTGGATTCGCAAAAATATGGGGGTAACAGGCCTGCGAACAGCCCTTGAGCTACGCGGTACGATATGCCTGCCTTTGGAAACATGTCAACAAGACAAGCAAAGTATTTGTGTTTCGCGTAGCTTTGGCAAAACCATCACTGACTATGATGCGCTTCATGATGTTATATCGACATTTGTCACCATGGCGGCTACAAAATTGCGTAAAGCAAAGATGGTTGCTGGCGGACTCAGCGTTTTTATGCGCACCAATTCGTTTCAGCAAGACCAGCCGCAATACGCAAATGCGCAGACGATTGGTATGATACCAGCCACAAATAATACGCAGGATATTCATAAGGTAGCCCAGCAAATATTGAAAAAAATATACCAGCCTGGCTATCATTATAAAAAGGCTGGTATTTTGTTGCTGGAACTTTGTCGGGCAGAAGATAGTCCGCAAATGCTGTTTGACACACCACATATGCGTGACAGCAAATTGATTGAAAGCTTAGATGTTATTAATCAGAAATTTGGTGTTGGAAGCATTCAATATGCTCAGGTTAAACGATCTAGAGGTTGGTATGCGCCACAAAAATACCGATCGCCACATTTTACAACAAGCTGGGCAGATATACCGCGAGCATATGCATCAGATAATTTTTTTCAGCCGAATGAAACATATCTGCATGATGATGATCGGCATGATTCAAACGCCACAGATATGGAACGCTGAAATTTGACATTAAACCTTGGATGACTTAGTTTCGACTACACGTCGTAAATAGGATAAATCGTGCCCGTTAAAAAATTATCTTCTAATATCCTGTCAGATGGCATTATTGATAGCACTCTAGGTGGCAGAATTTTTAAATGCCGCGAACAAGCTGGAATAAGCTTAACTATGCTGGCACATCTTGTTGGCGTTAATCCTTCGACGCTTGCATCATGGGAAAATGATAGTAGCGAACCCAGAGTCAATAAACTTGTATCCATGGCTGGTATATTGGGTGTCAGCCCGACCTATTTCATTGCCGAAGAAGGCCATAGTGGAAATGCGGAAAAACCGTCTAGAGGCCGGACTGGTAAATTAATATCAAATCTAAAATCTGAAATAAGCGAAATAAATGAACAGCAAAAAATGCTGGCCAAGAGATTGAAAAAAATCAATCTGCTTATTCAAAAGCTCTAGATCAAAACACCTATTATATGACGCATGGATAGGCAACCGGCATGTTCGTTAGTGCCAATCATGCACGTAAGGCTAGCGAAGAGAAGCCGCGTGAACAGGGTTTGTTGGTCTGACAAGCATCAGGCTGGCAAATAGCAAAGCGCTGGCCATAGCAAAAATAATCATCACAGATATGAAGGCATGTTCGCTAAAAGCCAGCAAAAAACCGCCTATACTAGGACCAATTGCCAAGCCAACAACCCGCGGTGTGCCGATCCATCCTTTGGCGCGGCCATAAACATCAGCGCCAAAATAAAGATTTGTGACAAAGCCAAAAGAGACGGTCAAAATGCCGTGCCCCATGCCAAATAATGCCATGGCCACTATCGCTAGAGGCAATGTGCCAGCCAACAAGGATACCAATGAAAGAGGTATTAAAAGGCCCGCAATAAGACCCGTGATACGGGCATCTATGTGATGACCAAATTTCATCTCAACAAGCCTGCCCACAACCTGAAACGGACCATAGATGCTGGCCAGAATGACAGCAAGAAACGCATCGTCAAATTGCAACTGGAACCAGTTAACCCATAATAATGTTGTTGCCGAAAATAGAAAATATTCAAAGCCACCTGCGCTGGCGAGAATGATAATGGCGCGCTTTTCGGATATGTTTAGCAAGCTCCAGCGGAAAGGTATGCTTGGCGGGGTGCTTGGTTCTGTCGGATTATATCGCCCCTGTTTTTGTCGTGAAATCAGCCAGCTGAATCCCAACAGTATGAAAGCCAGAACCAAGCATGCATAAAACAGCCCCAGCATGTTTGATAACGGATAGATAGATATCCAGGTGAGGGTGCTGGCGACGCCCCCATAAAACGATATTATGGAAATATTTCTGCGCGAATTGATCTCGTCAAACTGCACCGCCGCACTGAAAGCAACTTCATAGGTGGACATGGCAAGGCCAATACCGATCAAGACAAAGCAGAAGCCAAGCCAGTAAAAGTTGGTCAGAAAATCGAATTCCAGTGCGCCCAGTCCAAAGAACCCAACAGCACCAAGTAAAAACCCTATCTTCAGGACGTTCAGCGCGCCAAATTTGTCAGACCAACTACCCACCAGCGGTGTCAATAATGCCTGCGTTACAATGGCCAGACTTAAAATGGTCATGACCACGGCTTCTGAGGTGTTTAGTAGGTTTGCGATATGCGTTTTAAGCGGCGCAAAAGCATAGAATAAAGCACCATAGGCGACGATCTGGCTTATGCCAAGCATATGCACGGGCACTTTATGCGACGAGGTGGTGGCGTTTTGATAATATGACACAGTTTTACATGCCTAGAAACGAAATTAGCAATAAAGCATACAACAGTTTATTAGTAATATTCTGGAAAATGCAACAAAGGGCTTAGTTGGTGTCATATATGTTGCAAAGGCGTTTACTTCATATACGAATTTTAGCGCAGAATTCATTCCGCTTGCTATATAATGTCGGCATCGGTTCAGGACATGAAATCGAAGGTAACAGAGCGGCTGGACAGATTTATCAACGTAGTAGGAAGCAGAAAAGGATATCTATATAATGGACTATATATTCACCCCAGCACCACAAGTTAGCCTGCCTATAAGGGGAACAGATGCCCAGTTTCCAGTGCGTCGAATCTATTGTATTGGTCGTAATTATGCGGATCATGCGATTGAGATGGGGCATGATCCGGATCGGGAAGCGCCCTTCTTTTTCCAGAAAAATGCTCAGAATATTGATGTCAGTGGTGAATTTCCCTATCCACCGCAAACAAGTGATGTGCATCATGAAATTGAACTGGTGGTCGCGCTGAAAAGTGGCGGGGCGAACATAAGTGAAACTGATGCAATGCAACATGTATATGGATATGCAGTTGCGCTCGATATGACGCGTCGTGATTTGCAAGGTGAAGCAAAGAAGACAGGTCGGCCATGGGAGATTGGCAAGGCTTTTGAACGTTCTGCCCCGATGAGTGCGTTAGTCCCTGCCGTTGATACTGGATATCTGGATGCAGGGCGCATATCGCTCAGCATTAATGGTGATATACGTCAGGAAGGCGATTTGAATCAGATGATATGGAAGGTGCCAGAAATGATTTCCTATCTGTCACGCTTTTACGACATTGCGGCTGGTGATTTGATTATGTCTGGTACGCCTGCGGGTGTTGGTCCCGTTGAAAAAGGCGATATTCTGACAGGTGACATTGATGGACTTGACACCTTAGTGACAACAGTTGTCTGAGGTGACCAAAGTGAATGCGCAATGATAATGAAAAGGGAAAACAGGTATGACTGATTCTCTTATGGCGTCTTTGCTACCGTCACTTGATCCGTATATCATTGGAACGATAATCGCCATTTTTCTGGTATCGGGGATCGTCAAAGGGTTTCTGGGGCTTGGGTTGCCAGCGGCGGCAATGGCACTTTTGACTTTGATAATGGAGCCGACTGAAGCCATCGCATTGCTTACATTGCCGATCGTTGTCACGAATTTTTATCAATTCGCACGATCAGAAGATCGTTTGCAAACAGCCCGACGTTATAAAATCTTTGCACTAGCTACCATTGTCAGCATCTTTGTAACCGCATGGCATATCACTGCTTTTCCGACAGATGTTCTGACTATTGTAATAGGTGTGGCGATGATTACTTTTGCAGCACAGTCATTGTTTGGATTGTCATTTAGCATTGGGCCTGGCATTAGCTGGCAGGTGGCTGCTGGGACTATATCAGGGATTCTTGGTGGGTTGAGCTCAATCTGGTCACCTCCAGTGGCGATGTATTTAATAGCGCGTAAAACACCTAAAGAGGCGTTTATTGCGGCGACAGGTTTCCTGTTTCTTGCGGGTAGTTTTCCGCTTGCTTTGGGTTTGTTCATGTCAGGTGTGCTGACAATGGTTGCTGTCATAAAATCACTTATGGGGCTTGGGGCGACGCTGATCGGATTCCGGATTGGCGAAATGCTACGCGCGCATATTTCACAAGATGCTTTTCGTAAAGCTGTATTGATAGCGTTTCTGATTATGGGCGCACGCCTAGTTGTGAATGGGATAGTCTAGTCATTCTTTCGCCTAAACTTATCTGTGAACAGCTTTTACAACGTGCCAGCTATATTGTTTTATGATAATGTAATCGCGTTAATAACCGTTACCCTATATATTTAGAAAGTGTATCGTGATGCCAACAATTACCAGCGACATGTTGAATAATATCCGTGATAAATTTGCCCAGGTTGATCATTGCCCAGTGCAAGGCGCGCGCGTGTTTTTTGAAAATGCTGGTGGTGCGCTTACGTTGAATTCTGTCGTCGAAAGCGCGCAAAAATATGCTGCTATTCCTGATAATCAGGGACGCGATAATCCCGGGTCGCATGAACTGGTACGTGTCATTAACAAAGCCAAGGATGATATGCGGGCAATGATGAATGCCTCAACTGGACAGTTTTTTGTTGGCGAGAGTGGCACCGAACTTTTATTCCGTCTGATTATGAACGCCTGTTTGGGTGTTGCGCCTGATGGAATCGTTCTGGGGTCAACAGTTGAGCATCCAGCGACGCGAAGTGCCTGTGGTCGCTGGTCAAAAATAAGTAATAATAAGCATGTTCTGATTCCGCATAATGATGAAAAAGGTCTGGTGACTGCCACAGATTATGCAAACTTTGTCACCAAAGATACGCGTGTGGCGACCATTCTTCATACATCACCTGTGACAGGAATGGGCATGGATGTCAGTGCCATTTCGGCCGCCATTCGCGCTGTATCACCGGATTGCTTTATCATAGTCGATGGGATTCAGCATGCAGCGCATGGCATGATTGATATCGATAAGTACGACGTTGATGGCTATGTCATATCACCCTATAAAATGTTTTCACGGCATGGCTATGGCCTAGCCTGGATTTCAGATAGGCTGACAGCGCTGCCGCATGATTCACTGTCCGGAGGACCAGAGGATAACTGGGAAATGGGTACCCGTGATACGGGAGCCTATGCAGCGCTTTCAGAAGTTGCTGATTATCTGGAATGGTTAGGTGGTCAGGTTTCAAGCGATGCAGATCGCCGGGGTAAATTTGTTGCGGCTGGACAAGCCATACATGCACATGAGGCAACGCTGACGGATGCCATGATTCATGGCACCGGCAATTTGCCCGGGCTTGCCGATATGGAAAAGGTGCATATTATCGGCGGTGTCGAAAATGCTGCGCGAGAAGGGCTTGTGTCTGTCTATGTCGATGGGATTGCGTCGGCAGATGTGGTCAGTAGCCTTAACGAGCAGGGCATTCGCACGCATCTGCGTAAAGCCGATCATTATTCAGGTAATATACTTGATCCGCTTGGGCTGGATGGTTGTGTGCGTGTATCCATGTGCCATTACAATAGCGTGCATGAAGTTGCACAATTCCTGACAGTGATGAAAGATATTTCGGCATAGGCGATGTTACGCCCATGCCGAGAGATTGGATTGGTGTTGCTAAATCCCTTTTGGGGATTGCTATATCAGCCGCCGAGGAACAGTCTGCCTACGTCTGGATTTTCAAGCAATTTATTGCCTTCATCAGCGATCGCGGTCTCACCAGACACAAGGACATAGCCAATATCGGCAAAGGCCAGACCTTTCTTTGCGTTCTGTTCAACCATGATGATGGTTTTGCCATCTTTGCGCTGTAAATCTTCAAGGATTTCAAACACCATATCGATAAAGCGCGGTTCCAGACCAATTGAAGGCTCATCAACCAGTAATACTTTGGGTTGCATGACCAATGCTCTGGATATTTCAAGAAGACGACGTTCACCACCTGACAGAACGCCCGCAGGCTTATTACGGCGTTCAGCAAGACGGCTATATTTATCAAACACCATTTCGGCGGCGGCCTTTGCCTCGACAGGCTTGTCTTTCAGAAACCCACCCATAAGTAGATTTTCTTCAACAGTCATTTGCGGAAAGACGGATTTATCCTGCAAGATATAGGCAATGCCAGCATCGGATAATTTTTGCGAAGGCGTAAGGCGTGTGACATCTGTGTCGCCAACCGTGATTGAGCCTGAGAAAATATTGGTGAAGCCAAAGATCGAATGCAAAACAGTTGATTTGCCAGCGCCGTTAGGCCCAATCAGGCAAAGTGACTGCCCCTGACCAATCCGCAGATTGAAGTCATGCAGAATTTCCATTTTACCATAACCAGCACGCAGGTTATTGATGCTGAGAAATGAGTTATTGTCTGCAAGGGTTTCAAGCGCACCAATCTTTGGTGCTGATGCCGATATTGACGCAGCTTCCTTGGCAATTTGATCGACTGACATGACGACATCGACACCACCAGACCCATAGCCGCTAACACCTTTGCCAGACTTTGCGCTGGCTTTCTTGGCAGCAGCTGCTTTTTTAGGTGCAGCTGTCTTTTTGGCAGTGGCTTTTTTTGAACTAGCCTTTTTTGTAGTTTTCTTTTCGGTACGCTGGGCCATCAGTGACCTCCCAAATATGCATCAATCACGCGTTGATCGTTTTGTAGTTCAGATGGCTTGCCTTCGGCCAGCATCTGGCCGTTCGACAGGCAATAGATATGTGAGGCAAGATTCATAATGACGCGCATATTATGCTCAATTACGCATAAGGTAATGCCAAGTTCTTCATTGGCACGGCGTAATCTGTCGATCAAACCGTTGATCAAGGTTGGGTTGATACCAGCTGTCGGTTCATCAAGCAGAAGCGCCTTTGGCTCATTCATCAAGGCCATTGCCAGTTCCAGCAGTTTTTGCTGGCCAAATGATAAATCGCCTGAAATCAGATTGCGCTTTGAATAGAGACCGACAAATTCCAGAAGATGTTCGGCACGTTCGCGGATTTCGCCTTTGCGGCTGGCAAAGACAGACACTTTGGAATCTGGACG
This sequence comes from Candidatus Puniceispirillum sp., assembly GCA_018668795.1. Classification (GTDB taxonomy): domain Bacteria; phylum Pseudomonadota; class Alphaproteobacteria; order Puniceispirillales; family Puniceispirillaceae; genus Puniceispirillum. The sequence goes on from JABJBD010000171.1 coordinate 12,837, forward strand.
ATGCGAGACTGAAATCTGCATATTATCCACGCAGTCCATTTTATTGTAAATGCGGGTCTGCTGAAACGTCCGCAACATGCCAAGTCGTGCAATATCACCAACGCGCAATTTCGAAATTTCATCACCATCAAATGAGATCGATCCAGTATCAATCGGGTGGTAACCCACTATCGAATTGAACAAGGTTGTTTTGCCACATCCGTTAGGCCCGATGATGCCGGTGATTGAACCACGCTCAACTTTCATGGTTATATCCACGTTGGCTTTTACGCCGCCATAGGATTTGGACACATTTTTTACCTCAATAATCGGATCGCTCATTTGGCGTCTCCTTCACTCTTGGCGTCAGCCTGTGTGCCTGATGGATCAACCACTATGCCGAATCGTTCTGGGAACTTGTCCTGCAACCAGCCCATTATACCTTGCTGGAAATAAACAATATTGATGATCAATATTAATCCCAGTGCAATCCATTGCAGATTCAAAAGATAGGTCCATGTAGTTTCCTTGACGACATGGAAAAGGATAGCACCCAGTACAGGTCCCCATAATGTCCCTTTGCCACCCAGCAAAACCATAGCCACCATAAAAATACCAAAAGTTGGAATTGGATAAGCAACTTCTTTATCGATAAAGCCTGCCATGTTTCCAGCAACAGCACCAATACAGCCCATGAAGAAGGCGGCTATGCCCCAACCGATTCTTTTGTAGATGAGGGTCGGGATGCCCATAGCTTCGGCTTTGTCTTCGTCATCGCGAATGGCATTAATAGCCAGACCGAATTGGGTCGAATAAAGCCAGCGCAAGAGAAAGTGAGCCGCGACGGCAAACAGGAAACAAAGTATGTAGAAGAAGGTTGATCTGAATTCAATATCGCCAGGGAATAACGGCATTGAAATACCCGACGCGCCACCAACATAATCGACGGTGATCGTGATTTCGGCCGCGGCAATGGCAAGACCAAGTGAACCAATAGCAAAATATGGTCCACGTAGCCCAAACATGAATGAACTGAAAATGATCGAAAGAATCAATGCAACCAGACCGGCGCATATAATTCCAAGATACAGGCCAAGAAAATATTCATTATCGGTGAATTCTGGTTTGATTGAGCCCATCGCAGATGTGTATTCGCCCATACCACCTTCATAGAATATGGAAATCTGGACAATCGCCGATACATACATGCCCACCCCAAAAAAGGTGATGTTGCCTAGCGAATTATAGCCCATCTGACCACCAAGTGTGTCCCAGGTAGATGCCATCAGCACCATCATCCATAAATAGGCGATAGACAATGTGTAATCTGGAAACAGAATGGGGCCAAAAATCCCCAGAACCCCAAGTGCTCCATAGGTTATCAGGTTATTAGATTTGATCATTTTACTACCTGTCTATTTCTTCGCATTGAGATTTGACGCCAGATAAGGACGAGAAGCAGAATGCTTACTGGGGCCGCCACTTCATAAGCGGTACCCATAATCATTCCGGTGTATTTTTCGAAAAGACCAATGCCAAAACCAGCACTGATCACACCTGGCAGATTACCAAGCCCGGCGGCCGTAACGATGGCAAAGGTGCGCACCGAATAGGTGATGCCGTAGAATGGCTGGATGACCCAGATAATGGAAACCAGAACACCTGCCGCCCCACAAAGCGCCGCATTAAAAGCAAAGGTGAAAGCATATACGCGGTCGGTATCGATACCAAGAACGCGTGCCGCTCTTGCGTCTTGCGCTGTGGCACGAATGGCTTGACCTGTGCGTGATTTTTTCATGAATAAAATAACAGTGACTGCGATAATAGCGGCCATAATCAATGAAATAATTTTGGATGATGGAATTGTGACCATACCATCGAAGGCTTCATAGACAGGAAGCTCCATATCGATTGTCTGAACTTCTGGACCAAAAATGAGATTCATGACCTGTTGCATAAGAAGTGACAAACCAAAGGTTGCCAACAAAGACACGAACATGTCTTGGTCAATAATACGGCGTATCATCACGACATAGACAACCCAGCCATAAATAAACATGGTCACGATAACGATTGCCATTGTCAGCGCCAAATGAACGTTAGCACTCGTTAAGGCAAGCGCCATATATCCGCCCATAATGACAAAGTCGCCCTGTGCCAGATTTTTGATATTCATGACGCCCCATACCAACGCCAAACCATAAGCACTAAGGGCGAAGACGGCGCCAACAAAGATACCTTCCAAGATGATTTGGATGTTGATCACTGGCGCCCAAACAAACAGTAATTGCAGATTGTCTAGCATAAATTGCTCCGGGATGAGTGACTGCAGAAAAGGGAAGAAAGACCAGCTTTCTTCCCTTTCTTATTTTTTAGTATTTAACGTTCCGTGGGAACGTCATGTCATCGAACTTCTCTACAAGAGAGTAGCTGCTGTCGGCACCAATCTGGCGCATAAACATAGGCTTGGCGATGTTGTTACCATTTTCCGAGAATTTGATGTCACCATAGAATGTTTCCATTTCAACGGCGGCAATAGCGTCTCTGACGGTGTCTTTGTCAAAGCTATTTGCAGCTTCAAATGCCTCTTTCCAGACGTAAACTGCGGCAGAAGCCTGAGCAGACTGGTATGGTACAGACGTGTATGAAGGATAGGCAGTTTTGAAGCCTGTGTTCCACTCAGCAGCTGAACCGAACATCGGATCAGACTTTGACAAGGTTTCAACCCACTGTGTTGGGCATAAGAAGCCTGTCGACGCATTCGGGAATTTTTCATGAACCTTTGCAGCTTCACAATGTGTCATAGCAATCATCGGCACATTGACTTTCATTTCGTCAATCTGACGTGCTGCGGTTGCGGCACCTTTTGAGTGACCAGATACGATCAGAATGTCTGGCTTAAGCGCTTTGGTCTTAGTCAATGTTGTTGACATGTCGGACAAGTCGGCTGGCAGCTGATCATCAATGACGATTTTCATGCCATATTCATTGATCTTATCAAGAACACCGGCGCGAACATCCATTGAGAATGGATCGCCTTCAAACGCCAAAGCTACACGAATGCTTTTTGGGTCACTGGTGCTAGCAGCGGCCATATCGATCGCTGTGGCAAGATATTGTTCTGACGTTGACAGCACCGCAAAGAGATACTTGTAACCTTGCGTAAAGAGTGAACGTGATGCACCTTCAGCCTCAACCATAGGAACGCCAAACTTTTCTGAAACGGGGGCAATCGCCTTGACCATGCCAGAGCTGTATGGCCCAAGCATATAATCAACGCCGTCCTGCTGGATTAGACGCTCGGCAAGCTGAGCACCACGCGCTGGTGTGGATTCGTCATCGTAATATTTCACGGCAAGCTTATAGCTTTTGCCACCAACCTTTACACCGCCAGCGGCGTTAATCACATCAACAGCATAGTCGTAACCGCGCTGTGTGTGCAGACCGTTTGTTGCATATTTACCGGTAAGTGAAATAGACGAGCCAAGGATAATGGTATCGCCTTCTACCTTTGCCGTTGCGGTGCCTGTTACACCGACTGTAAGCATTGCGCCTAGCGCAATTGTTAGTAGTTCTTTTTTCATTTCAATCCTCCCAGATTTTTATGAAGTTTTTTAACATCAGAAATGTGAACGAATAGTTAACACTGTCTATTAATGGATAGCGACTGTCCATAAGAATCTATTCTATATTATCTTGTGAGGCGAATCTATAATAGGGTATTCGCGAATATTGATGGACGTATGAAAGTCAAATTTGTGATGTTCAGAGTTCTGTAAGAAAGCTATTCAGGCACCACGCCAATAATTTGCTGGTCATAATCAATCGTTGCGCCTGTGATGATCCCTGAATCCGGGCTGAGTAAATAGGCAATGAGCGGAGCCAGTTGTGCTGGTTTGGCCAATTGTCCCAATGGCATGGTGGCTTCCGCCTTTTCAACCCAGTCATCACCTGCGCCATGAAAGTGTTTCTGGATTTCAGCTTCAGCAGGCGTATCCATCCAGCCAGGTGCCACCGCATTAACACGTATTTTGTTTGCACGTAGCGCATTAGCGGTATTCTTTGTCAATGTCAGCAAGCCGCCTTTTGAGGTTGAATAAGCTGTTAAAAAACTTTGACCGACATGTGCCGAAGTGGACAATATGTTGACCATACTTCCAGCGGCCTGCTTGGCTAAAAGATGCCGTGTCAGTCCCTGCATCAAAAGAAACGGCCCTCTTAGATTCGTGTTCATATGGTGATCCCATAGATCCAGATCCGTATCAACAAGGCTTCCCCGCGATGTCGTCGCGGCAGAATTGACCAAGCTGTTTAGTCCATCAAAATGCGTGATGGCCGTATTTATCAAATGCTGTGCCTGAGTCGCATCGGAAATGTCAGCCTGAATATAATGGCATGTGGCGCCAAGGGCAGTGATCTCTGCTTTGGCGCGCGCGCCCTTTTCCGGCGTGCGTCCCGACAGAATGATTTCACGACATCCGTTTTCGGCTAAATTTCGAGCAATCGCCAGGCCTAGCCCCTGTGTGCCTCCTGAAATTAAGACAGAGTTTTGTGCGTTATCAATTTTCATGGCGGTCTCGATTATCTATTAGTAGTGTTTTCATGGAGTTTAAATACTTGCCGATCCATATGTCAGTCTAACGGGATATGATGCAAGTGAAATGATACGCTTTACATGGGCTGTGATTATAGCTTGCTAAGGCATGTGCCAAGAAAGCCTGTGTTAGGGTGTTCTATATGATGTTTGTGTTTGGTGATGTACATCTATCTGTTAGAGTCTGAAGCGGTCAGCTCGTTTTGTTCAGACATTTTGAAAAGAGGCCATTTCATGAATGATGTGACGATCTACCATAATCCCAGATGCAGTAAATCGCGCCAGACGCTTGCCATGATTCGCGATAAGGGAATCGAGCCCACAATTATTTTATATCTCGAAGATGTGCCAAATTCTGACAAAATCAAAGAATTGCTGTCAAAGCTTGGCCTTGCTGCGGGGGATATATTGCGCACAGGTGAAGCCGATTACAAAGCGCATATGGCATCAGCGGCTACGCTTGATGATGATGCCATTATTGCGCTTATGACTCGCTATCCGAAATTTATTGAAAGACCGATTGTTACCTGTGGAGACAAGGCTGTTATAGGCCGCCCGCCCGAAACGGTGCTGACATTGTTTTAATAAGGTCAGGAATAATATAGGTCAGGAATTTGGCCTGTTATAAGGTCTTGCTAGCTTTATGTTGCGTGAGTTTTTCCCGGTAGAATGTATAGTAACCACCTGCGATGATGATCGTCGTGCCAATCCATGTCCAGTGATCCGGAAGCTGGCCAAAAACAAGAAATCCGTACATCGTGCCCCAGATGATAAGGCTGTATTGAACAGGTGCCAGCACCACCGCTTGCGTGATTTCCAGCGCTTTGATGACAAATATTTCCGACATAGCTGCAAAAAACGCGATTGAGCCAAAAAGTAGTAGGTGTAAAGGCTCAACGGGCCAATGCCAGAAAAAGGGAATCAACAAGGTTAACCAGAAGCTGCCTGCAAGTGCGGTATAGGCCAAGGTTGTTGATGTGTTATCGGTTGTGCTGAGATAGCGAGACAAAATTTGTCGTGCGGCAAATAATGAGGCGGCGATAAAAACAAAGAAGATCGCTGGGTGCATCGTACCAAAACCTGGTCTGATAACAATAAGTGTGCCAATGAAACCAATAACCACAGCGCCCCAGCGATGAATGCCAACACGTTCCTTTAGCCATATAGCGCCCAGAATGGTGACAATAAACGGTGCAATAAAACCAACCGCCATAGCGTCAACAAGTGGAACAAAGCTGATGGCCATGACAAAGCACAGGGGGGATATGGCAGCAAAGGTGCCGCGCAGAATCTGCAATCTTTTGTGATCGGTTCTTAAAATATGCATGCCGCGCATGAGCAATAAAACAATGACGCCAACGAGCAATCCGACCTGTCGAACCCATACGATTTGAACCGGGTGATAGATTTCAGTGAGAAATTTTGCCTGTGTATCTACCGTGGCGAACAGAAACATGCCGATAGCCATAAAGACCAACCCTTTGGCCATTTGTTGTGGCTTGGCATGAAATGGTGCTTTTATGGGATGAACTGAAATAGCACTGTTTCCTTGTGATGGGTAGGTTAGTATGATCGCGACGTGATGCGCAAGCCGTGCCAGACTGATTATGAAATTTGATCGTAGCTTTTACGCGTTCCTATTAGTGGCCTATTTGTAGCTGGCGTCAATGATGATGCGCGACCATTTGGGTATGGCCATTTGTGTATAGCAATGCGCTCGAAAGACAGGGTGCAGGATTTGCTTTCATGGGCATTGCCTAAATATCAAGGAAAATAGAATAAAATACCATTAAACCATGAGCAAATAAAATATATGTCTATTCATATGGTTAAATTCTTTAATTTCTCGAAAATAATTCTATTTAGATCATAGGAATAAATTTAGTGCAGGTCGGGTGAGGCCTGTAAAACATATTTAGCTGGCCACATGTAAGATGTGGCTATTGATGGAGATAGTTCTATGCGCGTAACGGCAAAACAATTTGTTGCAAAGATGCTTTTGGCGGTTGCTTTTATTCTGGCACCTTTCGCTGCTTTTGCGACACCATTGGTGTCGGCTGAGTGGCTGTCACAGCGACTTAACGATGACAATCTTGTGGTTATTGATCTGCGGAACAAGATTGATAATGGTAGCTATGAAACCTTTCTTGACGGTCATATTCCGGGCGCGATTCATTCAAACTATCTAACGGATGGCTGGCGTGTAGGTCGGGATGGAGTTGTTGGTTTGCTTCCCAAGGCAGAGCAGTTTGAAAGCCTAGCCAGACAGCTAGGGGTGTCGGCGTCATCGCATGTTGTGATTGTACCAGCTGGTGTCTCATCAACCGATTTTGGCAGTTCAGCGCGTGGCTATTGGACGTTCAAAGTATTTGGTCATGAGAATGTATCGATTCTTGATGGTGGCTTTGCCGGATGGCAGATGGCGTATCCTGACCAGATTGAAGCGGGGCCGTTTGTAGCCCCTGATGCGGGTGATTTTGTTGCCCAGTTTCAGCCAGATATTTACATCGGTACCGAGGGTGTTGCCAATTATGTCAATAATTCTGGTGACGCGGTTCTTGTTGATGGACGAAATGCAAGCCAGTTTTATGCCGAAGCCAAGCATCCCAAGGCCACTAAGGCAGGCCGTATTCCATCTGCGATCCTGATGTCACAAGCGCATGCTTATGCGGAGGATAGCAACCGCCTGAAAAGCAAAGATGAGTTGGAAAAGATTTATGTCGATCTGGACGACAAAACTATCGTTAGCTATTGCAATACCGGTCATTGGGCAGCGACAAACTGGTTTGTGATGTCAGAAGTTCTTGGTCTTGATAATGTCCGGCTCTATGATGGTTCGATGGTCGAATGGACAGCAAATAGTGATTTGCCACTTGATACATCGGCCATGTCAAATATGGATAAGTTAAAAAAATTGATGGGCGATTTGCTGGGATAAGCATGCCAAGGTCAACTAGTTGAAGTGGAATGGTGATGCGTAAATCCATGCCTGAACAAAATACAGTCCCGACGTCGCATGAGGTCGGGTCTTTTTTTCGCCAAAGCGAGACATCATTATTTGCCATTATCCTGATATGTGGCGGCTTATTAGCTGGTTTGGCCTTTCTTGATAGTGGCCAGCATGGCCTGAGTCTGGTGGGGTTAGGCGTTGCACTTGGAATCACCTTTATGGGGTTTCAATATGGTTTTGCCTCTGGTTGGCGCCGATTTTTGCAAATAGGCGATGGTAGTGCGGTCAGCCTACATTTCATTCTGGCGGCTTTATGTGCGCTGGTCTTTATTCCGGTAACGGCATCAGGCCTTGGCCCAAGCGGATCATTGGCACCTGTTTCCGTGTCGCTGTTTGTTGGCGCGTTCATATTTGGTGTTGGTATGCAACTGGCCAACGGATGTGGCTCTGGTGTTTTGTTCAGTTTTGGAGGTGGTTCTGGCCGGATGATTGTGGCCTTGCCATTTTTTGTGATGGGATCAGTTATCGGTTCGGTTATTCTGCCAACATTTCTGACATTTGGGTCACTTGATCCGATCGAGATAGGTGCCAGCCTTGATTTATCGGGTAAGCTGGGACTGAATTTACTGCTTTTGCTTGGCGCGGCAGGTTTGTTTTTCTGGCTTGGGCGCCGACAAGGCTTCGGACTGACAAAGCGCATGCTGGGCGCGACAATTCTGATTGCGGTTTTATGTTGGGCTGTATTTATGGTGTCACGGCATCCATGGGGTGTGACCTTTGGCTTTACGTTATGGGGTGCCAAAATAGCCAACCTTATCGGTTTGCCAATTGAACAGACTACATTCTGGAACTGGCCAGGGCCGCAACGCGCGCTAACGCATTCGGTACTGTCAGACACAAGCAGTCTGATGGATTTTGCCATGATTGTAGGGGCTGGTCTTTGGGCGTCGCTGTCAGGCGCTTTCGGCAAGGCTGACTGGCCAGATGGGGCGCAGCTTTTTGCCGCGGCTATTGGTGGGCTTTTGATGGGGATTGGTGCGCGGCTTGGCTTTGGATGTAACATTGGTGCATTTCTGGCAGGTACAGCATCAGGTAGCATGCATGGCTGGATATGGTTTGTGATGGCGATGGCGGGTAGTGTGCTAGGTATCCGGCTTCGGGCACGATTTGGCTTTTAGGGCAGTATGATGAACAGAACAGCATCACATTTTTTTACACCGAAACGTGTGTATGTGTTTTTACTTTGTGCGCTTTTTGCTCTGGCTATTGCAGATCACATGATGAGTCCGGTTTTGTCCGATATTAGCGCTCCAAGTGATTTGGGCAATGCCTGCGCGCCATGCGGGGCACCATGCAAGGCTTCCTGAGCAAAAACGGCTATTTATCCAGGGCTTAAATTTTTGACCTCAACGGCATGATGGCTGAGTGCATTAACTTTATATATGAATGTCTTGCCTTATCACTGGCGCTTTGATTACATATGCTAATGGACGAAAAAACAATATTATCTTCTACATATGACAATCTGCCTTTAACAAGTACGCATTGGGGTACCTATAGAGTTGAGGCGGTTGATGGCAAGGTCACGGCGCTTCATCCGTTTGGCGCGGATAGTGATCCGTCACCTATTGGCACGGGTATTGTTGATGTGTTGGACTCGCCAGCGCGGATCAAAATGCCAATGGTACGCAAAAGCTGGTTGGAGCATGGCCCTGGCACGGCAACCGATAAACGCGGGCAAGAGCCCTTTGTTCAGGTCTCATGGGATGAGGCTGAGACGCTTGTTGCCAGCGAGCTTAGCCGTGTAAAAACTGATTTTGGTAACAAGGCAATTTTCGGGGGGTCTTATGGCTGGGCAAGTGCTGGACGCTTTCACCATGCGCAAAGCCAACTTCACCGATTTCTGAATTGTATCGGCGGCTATACGCGGTCGGTCAATACCTATAGCTATGCGGCGGCCGAAGTGATTCTACCGCATGTGCTGGGTAACTTTGGCGGTATGATGTATGGCCAGACAAGCCTAGAGTCAGTCGCTAATTCGACTGAATTATTTGTCAGCTTTGGTGGATTTCCAGCGCGTAATTGCCAGATTGCCAGTGGCGGTACAGGCGATCACAGTCAGGTTGGCCTTATGCAAAAAGCCCGACAAAGAGGCGCTGAATTTATTTCGGTGTCACCGATACGTTCGGATATGCTTGAGCGGGTTGATGCCGAATGGCTAGCGGCGCGCCCCGGAAGTGACACCGCAATTTTATTGGCGCTGGCGCATTGTTTGTTGGCTGAAAATTTACATGATACTGATTTTCTGGCGCGCTATAGCAGTGGCTTTGACGCTTTTGCTGCCTACGTGACTGGACAAAGTGACGGTGTGCCCAAGTCAGCTGAATGGGCAGCGTCATTGTCTGATATTCCAGCTGCAACCATACGAACGCTGGCACGGCGGATGGCATCATCTCGCACGATGTTGTCGGTAAGCTGGTCGTTGACGCGTCAAGATCATGGTGAACAACCTTACTGGGCAGCGATCACCCTTGCAACCATGCTTGGTCAGATTGGTTTGCCAGGCGGTGGTGTTGGGTTTGGCTATGGTGCGACAAATTCGGTTGGTATGCAGCGCCAGATGCTGAATTTTGCCGCATTGCCGCAAGGCAAGAACGCAGTTGATGATTTTATCCCTGTAGCCCGAATTTCGGATATGCTTTTAAATCCGGAAACCGATTTTGTTTATGATGGTGGTCGTTATACCTATCCTGATATCCGGCTTGTTTATTGGGCTGGAGGTAATCCATTTCATCATCATCAAGATCTGCAACGGCTTGTTAGCGCGTGGCAGAAACCCGAAACGGTTATCGTGCATGAATGGTGCTGGAATACGCTGGCAAAACATGCCGATATAATATTGCCCTGTACAACACATCTTGAACGCCCTGACATTATGCTTAATCCACGTGATCCCTTTATTGTCATGATGGAACAGGTGGTGCCACCAGTTGGCGAAGCGCGAAATGATTATGATATTTTTGCCAATATCGCCCGGCATATGAAGGTTGAAGATTCCTTTACCGAGGGACGCGACATGCATGCCTGGCAAGAATGGATGTATGAAACATCGCGTGACATGGCGGCTGAAAAAGGCGTGGCCTTGCCCGATCTGGATAGTTTGAAACAAAAGGGCTGGGTAAAGATTGATGTGCCAGACAAGCCACATATTATGATTGAAGACTTTATTGATGATCCAGTTGTCAATCCGCTGAATACAGCAAGCGGCAAAATCGAAATCGTTTCGCAGACGATTGCCAATTTTGATGATGATATGAATTGTTCACCGCATGCGATATGGCGCGAACCAAGTGAATGGCTTGGCAATGCGGATGATAAATTTTCGCTTCATCTGATTTCCAATCAGCCACAAACCAAATTGCATTCGCAACTTGATCACGGCAGTCATAGCCGTGCGGGTAAAATCAATCAGCGAGAACCAGTGACAATGCATCCCGATGATGCCGCGGCGCGTGGGTTGCATGATGGCGATCTGGTTCAGGTTTTCAATGACCGGGGTATTTGCCTAGGTGTTCTGGTGGTGAGTGATGATGTACGACCCGATGTAGTGCAGATGGCAACAGGTGCGTGGCTGGATCCGATGATGACCGCAGATGGCAAGCTATTATGCAAGCATGGCAACCCGAATGTTCTGACGCATGACCTAGGCACGTCAAAAATGACGCAAGGCCCTGCGGCCTTGTCATGCCTTGTCGAGGTGACAAAATATAACGATGCGCCGCCATCTATGACAGCTTTTGACCCGCCGGAGATTATAACGCGCTAGGCCACGCTGTTAGTTTTTTTGTGGTTTCAGGCTGGTGCCTAAAACAGTTTTGGCATCCATTTTTCTATCAAGTCTTCGGGCAAGAGTTTCGGATGATTGCATGGTAGCATCGCGTTCCTGTTCATAGCAGGACAGGCATAATTCGATGGCGCGTCCTGACGCGGTTGTAACGCGAGCCGTTGGTATTGTTTCGTCAAAATCAGGATGCGGGTTTTTGGTGCGTCCACAAAAATCACAAAGAGCATCAGGTTTGCCATAGCCAAAGCGGGGGGTGGATGCGTGTGATGA
>JABJBD010000020.1 GCA_018668795.1 Candidatus Puniceispirillum sp.
AGGGAGAATATACTATGTCTAAACTTACCAATAAACTGGTCGCTATTGCGGCTATGTCAGCTTTTACGGCGGGTAGTGCTGTTGCGGCAGACCTGACAGTCGTATCATGGGGTGGTGCGTACACCAAATCCCAGGTCGAAGCCTATCACAAGCCTTGGATGGCAAAGACAGGCAAATCAATTGTGTCTGAAGATTACGGCGGGGGTATTGCCGAGATCAAAGCACAGGTTGAGTCTGGTAACGTAACTTGGGACGTTGTTGACGTTGAACTGTCAGACGCGATCCGCGCTTGTGACGAAGGCTTGCTTGAAGAAATCGATCACGGCATGTTGCCAGCAGCACCTGATGGCACGGCGGCGGTAGATGACTTCCTGCCTGGTACGTTGCATGATTGCGCCGTATCAAACATCATCTGGTCATCAGTATATGTTTACGATTCAAGCAAGGTTCGTAACTGGAATGCGCCAAAGACTATGGCTGACTTCTTTAACGCTGACGCCTATCCTGGCAAGCGTGGCATGCGTAAAAATCCAAAGGTAACTCTGGAATTCGCATTGATCGCTGATGGCGTGCCAACAAGTGAAGTCTATAACGTTCTAGGCACCGAAGAAGGTGTTGCACGTGCGTTCGCCAAACTGGATACCATCAAGGATGATATTGTTTGGTGGGAAGCTGGTGCACAGCCACCACAGCTGCTTGCTGACGGTGAAGTGATTTTCACAACAGCCTGGAATGGTCGTGTATTCAACGCGGTTGCGGCTGAAGACCAGACATTTGAAATGGTCTGGGACGGTCAGGTTTATGACCTTGATTTGTGGGTCATTCCAAAAGGAAGTAAGAACAAAGAAGCCGCTTTGGACTTTGTTGCTTTCTCAACAGCGACTGAGCAGCTTGCTGCACAAGCATCTTGGATTTCATATGGTCCAGCGCGTGCATCTTCAGTAGCCAAGATTGGTACCTACCATGACAATGCAGCTATCAACATGGCAGATCATATGCCAACAGCACCTGGTAACTTCAAAAATGCGTTGCAAAACGATTTTGAATTCTGGGCTGATAATGCTGATGAATTGAACGAGCGTTTCAATTCTTGGTTGGCCAAGTAAAGACTAAACATTCGAGGCGGTTGTTTTTTAATGACCGCCTCTTTTATTTATATTTGAGATATTATGAACACCGTTTCCAAAAATACTGACAATGCGGCAATCGTGGCTGCCGATGGCACGCCGCTGAAGAAAAAGCTGGCGCAAGCTATGTTCCGGAGCCGCTTGCGGGCGGCAGGTTTGGTTTTGCCACTGTTCGGTTTCGTGCTGGCCAGTTTCGTTATCCCAATTTTTGCCCTGATGTGGCAGGGGGTTTATAATGACACCTTTGAACGGCTTATGCCCGAAACAACCATTCAACTGGCGGCATGGGATGGTGAAAGCGAACCAACCGAAGTCATGTATGCGGCACTTGTGGCTGATCTGATAGTGGCACGTAAGGACAAAACCGCTGGCAAAGTGGGATCACGCGTGAACCAGCAATTATCGGGTGCACGCTCATTATTTACAGGTACGGCGCGCAAAGCGCATAAATTAAAGCCACCGTTTAAAGAAAGTGTTATTAAAACCAAAAGCAAATGGGCAGATATCGAATATTGGCAAGCGATGAAATTGACGTCAGATAGCCTGACGCCCGGATTTTATGCATCGTCAGTTGATAAAACCCTGACCGTAACAGGTGATTTTGTCGCGGTTGATGAAAACAGACAGATTTATGTAAAGCTGTTCATCCGAACTTTTTTGATTTCAGGCAGTGTCATGCTGATGTGCCTTATCCTTGGCTATCCAGTTGCCTATCTACTGGCCACATTACCGTTAAAAACATCCAACCTTTTGATGATTATGGTTTTATTGCCATTCTGGACATCCTTGCTGGTTCGGACAACCGCATGGATTGCTATCTTGCAGTCGCAAGGCGTTATCAATGATTTGCTGGTATGGGTGGGAATTGCGTCTGATGATGGGCGGTTTTCGCTAATCTATAATATGACAGGCACTATCGTTGCGATGACGCATATTTTGTTACCGTTCATGATCCTGCCTTTATATTCTGTCATGAAAACAATCCCACCATCCTATATGCGGGCGGCACGTTCGCTTGGGGCAACACCAACAGTGGCGTTTATCAAGATTTATATGCCACAGACAATTCCAGGTGTTGGTGCGGGTGGATTATTGGTTTTTATTCTTGCGATTGGCTATTACATCACGCCAGCCCTAGTTGGTGGACAGGATGGCCAATTGATTTCGAACATGATTGCCTATCATATGCAAAAATCACTGAACTGGTCGCTGGCGGCGGCTCTTGGTGGCATTTTGCTTGGTTGCGTCTTGCTGCTGTATTGGGCGTATGATCGCGTCATTGGCATTGACAATATGAAGCTGGGATAACGCGAAAATGGCACAACTTCCTCCTTATACGACGACTGGTGAACGAATCTGGCACTATACGTTCCGCGTGATATGCGGGCTAGTATTCCTGTTTTTAATGCTGCCTATTCTTGTTGTCTTGCCTTTGTCATTCAATGTGTCGCCATATTTCAGCTTTACCGAAGGTATGATGTCATTTGATCCTGAAGCTTATTCGTTGCGCTGGTACAAAGACATTCTTACCAATGGTATGAAAGTTCCAGATGCACCAGTTGACTGGGCATGGATCAGCGATACATGGAACAACGCGCAATGGATGCGGGCAATCCGGAACAGCTTTTTCATTGGTATTTGTGCGACTTTGCTATCGACAGCACTTGGCACATTAGCGGCTGTTGGCCTTAGCCGTGAAGAAATGCCCTATCGCCGCCTTATCATGTCGATACTTATTTCGCCGATGATTGTACCGCTTGTCATTACGGCAGCGGGGATGTTCTTTTTCTACTCTAAAATTCACCTTAGTCAGACCTATATAGGTGTGATTATGGCGCATGCGGTGCTAGGCACCCCATTTGTTATCATCACAGTTACAGCCACCTTGGTTGGCTTTGACAAGTCCTTGGTGCGGGCTGCAAATTCGCTAGGGGCAGGGCCAATCACGACCTTTTTCAAGGTGCAGATGCCGTTGATTATTCCAGGTGTTATTTCTGGAGGGTTGTTTGCCTTTATCACCTCATTTGATGAGGTGGTTGCCGTGCTGTTCCTTGCCAGTCCTGAACAACGGACGATCCCGCGTCAGATGTGGTCAGGTATTCGTGAACAGATCAGCCCGACAATTCTGGCAGTGGCTACATTGCTTGTCATATTGTCTGTAATTCTGCTTACGGTGATCGAGTTATTACGTCGCCGGTCAGACCGCCTGCGTGGTGTCACCACAAGCTAATTCTATGTGACAATAAATCTGCTAGGCCAATAGCTATAACGTTGTGGCAAGCTTTTCTATGGTGTCGGAAACGCAGTCTGTTGCGTTGTGCTCTCATATCATTTTATTATATGAATAGTTGTATATTTATATGTATTTGCTATTTTGTGATTATTGACACTTTGGTTTTAAACTATGAAAGTCAGGTAGGTAAATCATAGTTACGTTACAAAGTTAAAACTATAGATTGCTTTTCTAATTTACCATTATTTTGTTTTACCGTTTCGTTCTGTTACGTCTGCTCACAGGAGAATCTTTCGACCTGTGCGCGCTAATTGAGGAGTTGGTTATGACACAATGCATGTTACTTGCAGTTGATGGTAGTCAAGGTGGTGACCGTGCCTTGGAATATTCTATAGCTCAGGTCAAAGATCGCGGTATTAAGCTAGTTGTCGCTTATGTCATCGAATGGTCTCCATATTCATTCAATACACCAGAAGAAAATGCTGAGCGGCATAAGCGGCGTGAAGGTGAAATTTCACGCGCCAAAAAGACGATTATTGACCCGGCAATGGAAAAACTTGCAGGTCATAATATCAAAGCTGAGTCCATCGTTCGCCATGGAGCACCGGTTGAAACGCTAAATGAACTCGCTAAAAAACATAATGTAGATCAAATCGTAATTGGCCGTCGTGGACAATCAGGAATCAAATCACTGTTGTTTGGAAGTGTGGCGGGAAGCCTCATTCAGACATCTGAAGTCCCAATCACAGTTGTACCATGATATCCGCAAGGATCATCATGGTTGCAAAGTTAAAAAAGGGGGAATTTATCAATGCATCGCTTTATCCTTCCACTACTTTTATCGCTACTGTTTATAACTTCGGCGCATGCGGGAATTGACGAAGCTATCAACAATATGACAAAGCCAATTGCCGTTCTAATTGGCCAAATAGTATTTTTCAAAATTCCGATTTTTGGTGCCCAGTTGCCAGTCGTCGTACTATGGCTTGTTGCGGGTGCTGTCTTCTTTACCTTTTATATGGGTTTCGTAAATCTTCGAGGGTTTAAGCATGCCATTCAATTAGTACGTGGTGATTATGCTGATCCCGATAGTGCAGGTGAGGTGTCTCACTTTCAGGCGCTAGCGACAGCGGTTTCAGGTACGGTTGGTATCGGTAACATCGGTGGCGTCGCCGTTGCGGTGACTGTTGGTGGTGCTGGGGCAACTTTCTGGCTGATTGTTGCCGGTTTTCTAGGCATGTCCACCAAGTTTGTCGAATGTACGCTAGGTGTTAAATATCGTAATGAAAATCCAGATGGATCGGTTTCGGGTGGCCCCATGTATTACCTTAAAAAAGGTTTTGCTGACCGTGGCATGGAAGGGTTTGGTAAATTTATCGGAACATTTTATGCGATTGGTATTTTCATTGGCGCGCTTGGCATTGGCAATATGTTCCAGTCCAATCAGGCTTATGTGCAGTTAAACCATGTCACGGGTGGTGCCCTTGATGGTTTAGGATGGCTTGTTGGTCTTGTTCTGGCGGCTGTCGTTTTTTCCGTGATTATCGGTGGTATTAAATCGATCGCCAAGGTGACCGAGAAGGTTGTTCCGTTCATGGCTGTGTTTTACTGTCTTTTCGCCTTGATCGTTATCTTCCTGAATTATGCGACCATTCCACAAGCAGTAGCCAATATCTTTACAGGTGCTTTTACTGGTGAGGGTGTAACAGGTGGTGCGCTTGGTGCGATGATTATCGGTTTCCAACGTGCTGTCTTCTCGAACGAAGCCGGCATTGGTTCAGCGTCTATCGCGCATGCCGCTGTCCGCACAGATGAGCCTGTTACCGAGGGCTATGTCTCTTTGCTTGAGCCGTTCATTGATACGATTGTGATATGTACGATCACAGCGCTTGTCATTGGTACATCTCAGGTTGCTGATCCTAGCTTTGCCGGTGATGCAAAAGGCATTGCTATGACGTCATTAGCATTCGAGCGACAATTCTCATGGTTCCCGTATCCGCTTGCGTTCGCGGCCATTCTGTTTGCGTTCTCAACCATGATTTCTTGGTCCTATTACGGGCTTAAGGGATGGACATATATGTTTGGTGAAGACGAAAAGGGGCAGACTATCTACAAGGTGATTTTCTGTGGATTTGTTGCCTTGGGCTGTATGGTTCAGCTTGGGCCTTTGCTGGATATTTCTGATGCACTGGTCTTCTTGATTTGTGTGCCTAATATCCTCGGACTATATTTCCTCGCGCCAGTTGTTCGTGCCGAAATGAATTCTTATTTGGCGCGCTTGGAAAGCGGCGAGATCAAGAAGTTCAAGTAATGGTCACAATTTAGAGCCTTATTAAAGGCTTGCTAATTCTTACCAATCAAACATCAGATAAATGCCCTGGTTAACGCCGGGGCATTTTTATATCTATTATGTTGTCCTGAAATATGCGCAGAATGATTGCTTAGATGGTTCCGTTATGGGCTGACAATATCAGATGGGTATATGATGCCGGCTTTTCTTTTACAGTTATGGAATACGCCACATGTGGTTTTGACGTTGGCAACCGTAATGTGGGCTGGTCATACGATTGCGGCACGTGTTTCGGTCAATGAAATTTCACCGATGTTGTTGATGGAATTGCGCTGGATTATGTGCCTGCTGGTGTTGATTGTCTTTTGCCGGAAGCAAATAGTGTTACAAATACCAGCGGTGAAAAAACGGTTTGGCTGGGTGTTTATGATGGGCGCCTTTGGCATGGCGGGATTTACCGTTTTTTTCATTCTGGCAGCACAATATACAACAGCGGTCAATCTTGGCATTACGCAAGGCTCTATCCCAGCTTTCGTCATGATTATCGGTCTTGTTGTATTACGGACAAAAGTCAGCTTTCTGCAAATCTGTGGCCTCAGCCTATCGCTGGGGGGTGTGGTGTTGTTGGTAAGCGGTGGCTCGATCAGCGTGTTAAAGACCGTCCAGTTTAACATCTGAGACCTTTTGATGCTGGTTGCATGTCTTTGCTATGCTGGCTACACCGTTGGTCTAAGCCGCAGAATTGTTATGTCGCCACTTGTAATGCTAGCATTTTTTTCAGCCGCCGCCGTGGTTACATTAACAATATGTACAGCTTTGGAATATGCGCAAGGCAATCTAGTCATACCGGGGGTAAAGGG
>JABJBD010000019.1 GCA_018668795.1 Candidatus Puniceispirillum sp.
GCATTGCTACGTGACAAGGCCTTAGTTGTCTGGTTGAAAGCCCAACCCGAAACATTACTGTCCCGGATCGGCAATGTTGATAGCCGCCCGCTTTTGCATAGCAAACATAGCCAGAAACAAAGTAATGAAACGCCCATTCAAATCCTGACTCGGCTAAACACTATCCGAACACCCTTTTACGAGCAAGCGCACCTGCATGTGAATACCGACGGCCTCAGCAAACGGCAAGCCGCGTCCAAAGTCATGAATGCCATTGCTGATTGTCTCGCTATCACAAATACGTCGAAAGGCGCATAGGTCACATATGCAAAATATTTCAAAGCTCACAGTTGGCCTTGGTGATCGCGCCTATGACATCGTCATTGGCCCTGATCTGCTGGCGCAGACAGGTGATGTTCTTGGTGCGATTGCTGCTGATCGGCATATTGTCATAATCAGCGACCAGCATGTCGCCGCCATGCATCTTGATACATTACAGACAAGTTTGACCAAAACAGCGCGCAAGATAGACGCTTTGACAGTACCCGCTGGCGAAGCCAGTAAATCAATGCCTGTTCTGGCGCAGCTTCTTGACGATATTCTGGCGCTTGGCGTTGACAGGTCAGTTCTATTAATCGCTTTTGGCGGCGGCGTTATTGGTGATCTGGCAGGCTTTGCGGCGGCCAGCCTATTGCGCGGTGTTGATTTTGTGCAGATACCCACATCGCTGTTAGCGCAGGTCGATAGCTCGGTTGGAGGCAAGACTGGCGTTAACGCGGCCAAAGGGAAAAATCTGATTGGCGCCTTTTATCAGCCTAAAGCCGTACTTGCCGATACCGCGCTTCTGGCCAGCCTACCACCACGCGAATTACGCGCTGGGTTCGCCGAAGTTATCAAATATGGATTGCTTGGTGATCGTGACTTTTTTGAATGGCTGGAAGCAAACGGTAAAAACGTGCTGGCACTTGACGATGCGGCGATCGCGCATGCCGTGTTTACATCCTGTGCTGCCAAAGCGCGCATTGTCGAGGCTGATGAACGCGAGGCTGGTCAACGCGCCTTGTTGAATCTGGGTCATACCTTTGCGCACGCCTTTGAAGCTGAAGCGCATTATGATGGCCGATTATTGCATGGCGAAGCTGTTGCGGCTGGTATGGGGCTTGCTTTTGATCTGTCAGTTGCGCTTAATATTTGTAATGGACAGGATGCGCGCCGATGCAAAGCCCAACTGGAGGCAAGTGGATTACCCAGCGGATTATCAAATCTGCCTGCCGGACAGGCATCAGCAGAAACTCTGCTTCGTCATATGAAGCATGATAAAAAAGTCAAAGACGGCACCATGCATTTTGTTCTTGTTAGATCGATTGGCGATGCTTTTGTTAGTGGTGATGTACCACCCGAAACCGTTCTAGCCTTATTGGAGTAGGCCAACTGTGATGAGCGATAGTTTATGGACTATCTCAGCCTTGATTGTAATTCTGATTTTGGCATCAGCGTTCTTTTCCAGCGCCGAAACCGCCTTGACGGCGGCCTCGGATGCGCGGATGCGGCAACTGGCGACCAAAGGCAATAAAAATGCAAAAATTGTCGAAACGTTGCGCGCAGATCGTGAAGGTCTGATCGGGGCAATCCTGATTGGTAATAACGCGGTCAATGTGCTGGCATCGGCAATTGCCACTTCGCTTTTTATCACTCTTTATGGCGAAGCTGGTCTGTTATGGGCGACCATCACCATGACCGTGCTTCTGGTGGTGTTTGCCGAAGTCATGCCCAAGACCTATGCCTTGACCTATGCTGACCGCTATGCCCTGACAATTGCACCTGTGATCCGCATAGTGGTGCTGGTACTCAGCCCTCTATCGCTTGCTATCCGCTGGCTGGCATCAATAACGATTCGTGCCAGATCGGATGATGACACTGACCGTGAAGAAGAACTCAGGGGTCTGATCGAACTACATGGCGCTGATGGTGACGAGGATGATCGCGAAACACAGGCTATGCTGTCTTCGATCCTCGATCTGAACGAACTAACTGTCGAACAAATCATGACGCACCGTGGCAGTGTCAACATGATCAACGCCGATGATGATCTTGACGATATTTTGCGCCGCGTGCTGGAATCCCCGCATACACGCCATCCTGTTTTTTCGGGAACATCAGACAATATTACTGGGGTTCTGCATGTAAAGGATCTGCTACGATCAATCGGCCATATTGGCGAAAAAACAAACGGTAATGGTAATGGTAATGGTAACAAATTTGTCCAGGACATTGCCAGCCCGGCCTATTTTATTCCTGAAACAACCTTGCTGTTTGACCAGCTTCAGTCTTTCCGAAGCCGGCGCGAACATTTTGCCGTTGTGGTAGATGAATATGGCGATTTTCGCGGTATCGTCACGCTGGAAGATATTCTGGAAGAAATCGTCGGCGATATTGATGACGAGCATGATATCGACCTGCCTGGCCTGACCGCACAGGCTGACGGTTCTTGGCTGGTTGATGGTAGCGTGACGATCCGCGATCTGAACCGCGCGCTTGGCTGGCAACTGCCTGATGAGGATGCTTCAACATTGGCGGGGCTAGTGCTGTTTGAAAGCCGGACGATTCCAATGCCTGGGCAGGAATTCCGGTTTCACAATATCCGCTTTCGCGTGGTCAAACGTGATGGTAACCGGATCACCAGTTTGCGGTTATGGTCACATTAGAAAGGTATAGGTTAAGGGCATGACATCAATTTATGACAGCAACCGCGCCTCTGCTCTTAGTGCCCCTGTCGCACGCGAAAAGCTGCATCAGCGCAACATCACCGTTAATGGCTTTTTGCGCGCTGACGGGCTTTATGACATCGAAGCCGAACTGACTGATCACAAAACCTACTCTTTCCCCAGCGATTTTCGCGGTATGGTGACACCTGAACAGCCGGTACATCACATGCATGTGCGCATCACGATCGATAATGATTTGATTATACAATCAGCCGAAGCCGTGACGCTGGCAGGCCCTTATGAAATATGTCCGACGGCGAATGATGTTTTTGCTGACCTAGCTGGTTTACAGATCGGTCCGGGATGGCGGCGCCGGATGATGACCACAATCGGTGGCCGACATGGGTGTACACATATCACCGAATTGATGGGGCCAGTGGCAACGATCGCCTATCAGACCCGCTATGGCGAAGAAGCGCGTCAACGTCGTGAAACAGGCCAGCTTAGCGACAAGGATAATCAACGCGCCAACGCCGCTTTACGTAATAGTTGCGTTGGCTATGCCGATGATGTGGCGCCATGACTTCAGGCTGGCTTACTGGCAGATAAATGCATTTCCAGCGCATGAATACCGTTCGCCAGCTCGTCAGCAAGCAAGCTGTTAACCATTCGATGCTGTTGAACACGGTTTTTGCCTGCAAATTGCGGTGATGATATAGTTACCTTGAAATGTGTTTCACCGCCTTCGCGCCAGCCACCATGGCCTGCATGTTCATGACTGACGTCTAAAACTTCGATAAAATCAGCTTGCAAAGCCATTTTCAATTTTGCGGCTATGGTATCGGCTTTGGTCATGTGCTATCTCCAATGCGGGGGATGTCTTGATTGGTTGTTTTGTTGGTTTATACTGGATTCTATTATGACGCGTTCCTCTATACCAGATATCAATCTACCTGACGATGATAACCCCGCGCATACACGACAATGCGCGGCAGATGGCTGTATTCAAGAAGGCATTCATCGGGCGCCAAAATCGCGTAACGCTTTGCGTGATTATATCTGGTTCTGTCTGGATCATGTACGTGCCTATAACCGCGCCTGGAATTATTATGAAGGCTTGCAAGGTGCCGCGCTTGAAGCTGAAATACGCCGTGCAACAACATGGGAACGGCCAAGCTGGAAATTTGCCACCGGTCAGCCATCAGACAAGGTGTTTGACGATGTGATGGGGCTGTTTGATTTTGAAAACCGCGACAGCACCAAACCCACGCGCCAGCTAAGCAAAGAGGAAAAACAGGCATGGCGCGTGATGCAATTAGACCCTGTTGATGATATTGAAATCGTAAAGCGTCAGTACAAGCAATTAGCCAAGCAAAACCACCCAGATAAAAATAGGGGTGACGCGGATGCCGAAGAACGGCTAAAAGATATTAATCTGGCCTATGCGCTTATTTGTAAATCTATCGAAAGTGGCGGCAAAAACACCGCACAGTAAAGACCCCATTATTTTGCCCAGGAGTGAACCTCACCATGTCAAATGAGTCAAAAATCGTGTCTGCGTCAGCGCATCCAATAGCCGCACCAGATATCACCGTGAATGCGCGTGATGTGTTTGGCATTGATGTTGATATGCAGGTCCCTGCATTCAGCGTGGGGTCAGATTATGTGCCAGTCAAAGACGCGACATATCAGTTTGATACGGATACAACATTGGCCATTCTGGCTGGTTTCGGTTTTAACCGCCGGGTCATGATCCAAGGCTATCATGGCACAGGTAAATCAACCCATATCGAACAGGTTGCAGCACGCCTGAACTGGCCTTGTATCCGGATCAATCTAGACAGCCATATCAGCCGAATCGACCTGATTGGTAAGGACGCGATTGTGCTTCGTGATGGCAAACAGGTCACCGAATTCCGTGAAGGTATTTTGCCTTGGGCATTACAAAACCCTGTGGCATTAGTGTTTGACGAGTATGATGCTGGCCGTGCCGACGTCATGTTCGTGATTCAGCGTGTTCTGGAAGTTGATGGCAAACTAACCTTGCTGGATAGCAATAAGGTTATTCATCCAAATCCGAATTTCCGTTTGTTCGCTACTGCCAACACCGTTGGGCTTGGTGATACAACAGGTCTGTATCATGGCACCCAGCAAATCAATCAGGGGCAGATGGATCGTTGGTCAATCGTCTCGACATTGAACTATCTGCCGCATGATGATGAAGTTGGCATCGTCAAAGCCAAATTACCCGAATATGCCGATGCCAAAGGCACTGAAACACTGGCCAAGATGGTGCGCATGGCCGATCTGACCCGCAAGGGCTTTATGTCAGGTGATCTGTCCACCGTGATGTCGCCACGTACCGTCATCACATGGGCCGAAAATACAAGTATTTTTGGTGATATGACACTAGCATTCCGCCTGAGCTTTCTGAATAAATGTGACGAGATTGAACGCCCTACCGTGGCCGAATATTACCAGCGTTGCTTTGGCATTGATCTACCCGAAGCACCCGTTCGTCAAGCCAATGCAAGCTAGTTATTTCACCTGTTCCTTATCGATCAAATAGTCAGGATGTATCATGTCGAATCATGATTCCAAATTTGACAAGGAATCACAATTCCTGAAATCGAATGCCGCGGCACTTCGGGCGGTGGCAGGTGTCAAGGAATGTCAGGTTACCTACGCAGGCACTGATACGCATGTTGGCAAGGATGATGTACGCCTACCTGCCTTGCCACCAACCGCAACCGCCGCGCAGAAAGCAAGCCTGCGAGGTGCCGCCGATGGTGCGGCTTTGTGGCTTGCCCATCATGATCCGAAAACACATAAGAAACATTGCCCAAACCCCGATGGTGCGCGTGCCATTTTCGAGTCTGCTGAACGCGCCCGTGTCGAGGCGATTGGTGCGAATGATCTTGCCGGCGTTGGTGCCAATCTGACTGCTGCCTTAAATCAGCGCTATGAAAATCGCCAGATCGAAGCCCCGGGTAGTGCTGATGAGGCGGGCATTGCCGAAGTCGTAAGGCTGTTACTGCGCGAAGAGCTGACTGGGGCCCCGCCGCCGCAGAATCTATCGATGGTGATGGATTTATGGCGACCTTGGGTTAAGTCGCGTACTGGTGATCTGCTCGATCAACTAGAAGCCACTATTGACGATCAAACCGCGTTTGCCGAAATCTCACGCCGCTTGATAGGGGCTTTGGAAACCGACCTTGGCGATGCTTCGTCAAATCCGGATGATGACGCCGACGAAGGCAGTGATGAAGATGATAGTGGCGACAGCCAAAGCGATCAGGATGGCGAACAGTCCGCTGTTGGCGAAGACCAGTCCGAAGGCGAAGATAGCCAGTCGATGGATGATGCAGGTGATTCTGGCTCGTCGCAAGAAGGCGAAATGGGCGAAGCCGATGGATCCGAAGAAGGCATGTCGGACGGCGAGTCACCCAATGCGGATATGACAGGTCATAATGCAGATCGAGGCA
>JABJBD010000081.1 GCA_018668795.1 Candidatus Puniceispirillum sp.
ACTCGCCAGCAAAAAGGGCTTGTCAGTTAATTTGGCGCGAGACGTTTTGCATAAACAATTGGAAATAGGGTTTTAAATATTGCTTTCGACGTAGATTACAAAAACATTTAACAAGGTGGACAGTATGCTTGATTTTGGAATTGCGAATAGAAACGCCATTGTTTGTGCGTCAAGTAAGGGGCTTGGCTTTGGTTGTGCTGACGCGTTGGCGGGTGCGGGCGTCAATGTGACTATGTGTGCTCGAGGTGGTGATGTGCTTCGTGATGCGGCTAAAGTTATACGTGACAAGCATAATGTAAAGGTAACGGAAGTGGTTTGCGATGTGACCACAGACGAAGGCCGCGCCGCATTACTTGATGCAACTGGTGATGTCGATATTCTGATCAATAACGCAGGTGGCCCACCTCCGGGCGATTTTCGCGATTGGACGCGTGAGACATGGATCACAGCGCTTGATGCCAACATGCTGGCGGCGTTTTCGCTTATTCAGGCTGTGATTGATCCGATGATCGAACGTAAATTTGGCCGCATTGTGAATATCACGTCAGGTTCAGTTAAGTCACCAATTCCGGCGCTGGGTCTATCAAATGGTGCGCGGGCTGCCTTGACCGGGTTCTGTGCTGGCCTGTCCCGTCAGGTTGCTGAACATAATGTTACCATCAACGGCTTGTTGCCCGGTCAGTTCAATACAGACCGAATAGAGTCATTGATCGCTAATTCAGCCAAAAATGAAGGTCGTTCAACGGATGATATGCGCCATATCCTTGAACAGGCTACACCTGCCAAAAGGCTTGGTGAGGTAGAGGAATTTGGTTTTGCTTGTGCATGGATGTGTAGCGCGCATTCAGGTTTTCTAACAGGCCAAAATATTCTGATCGATGGTGGTAAATTTAATAGCACGCTCTAAAGTTAGCTAAGATCAATCACTTTGATTTTGCCGTTTTTAACGGCCAAACCGATTTTGCCAGATTTCAGTTTCAAGGCGGTGTCGCCAAACACCTCGCGGCGCCAGCCTTGCAGTGCTCTTATGGGCGCATTGTCATCGATGGCAAGCAATTCCAGATCGTCACCCGACGCAATAAGTCGCGGCGCGATGTTAAAGTGATCGGTTGAATATTTCAGTAACACACGAAGCAGCTCCATAACAGCTTGGGGTGCTTTAACAGGTTTGCCCCGCGAAGGGGTGGAGGGTAACGCACTATCCGAAACGGCTTCAACATCTTGCAAAATTTTGAGTACTGGCTTTGTAAATTTGCCATCGGTGCCACCAGGAAAGTTTCTTATTTTGCTGAATTCAGCAGTTGTCTTGGGCGCTGTTCCTGCAAGATCAATAAGGGTTTCGTCGCGCACCACACGATTACGCGGCACGTTACGGTTCTGGGACTCAGTTTCACGCCATGCAGCCAGCCGCATCAACCGCAATAATGCACGTGGTTTTAAATGACGTATTTTAATGCGTTTCCAAGCGTCTTCAGGCTTGGTGATATAAGTGGCAGGATCGCAGAATTTTGCGAATTCTTCATCAAGCCAGCTCATCCGGTTTTCGGCAGCAATTTTTTCCAGCATGATCGGATATATCTGCGCTAGAAAAATCACATCATCAAGCGCATAGGAAATTTGCCTATCGGTAAGTGGGCGTTTTGACCAGTCTGTAAAGCGTGATGTTTTATCAACATCCTTTCCCAGAATCGATTTTACCAGACTGTCATAGCCAATCTGATCACCATGCCCGCATACAAGACCTGCTATCTGAGTGTCGTAAACAGGACTTGGCAAGGATCCCATCTCATGTAAAAAAATCTCCATATCCTGATTACCAGCATGGAACACCTTGATGATGCTTTCATCGCGCATAAGGTTCCATAAAGGTTCCAGATCAATGTTTTTTGCCAGAGGGTCAATAGCCACTGCCTTTTCACCATCGCCAACTTGTATCAGGCAAAGCTGGGGGTAATAGGTGCGTTCGCGCATGAACTCGGTATCAATGGCCAGAAAAGGTTTGCCACGAAACCCGTCCATCACGCGAATCAAGTCGTCATTTGTAGAGATCAGAGCGTCGGCTGGCAGTTGCTCGGGTGGGGCTGAATTATCCGGCTCATTTCGGGTTGAGTGTGGATGTTTTTTGTCTTGTTTGTTCATTTTACCTCGATCCTCAATCGTTTGTATAAGGGAAAAAATCAGCATGGCAAAGCCAAACCTATTGAAAACATCAGTCAGTGTTCATAAATCTGTATTATGAAATCGCAATATATCAGTATCGGATACGTCGCATGCGTATCTGGGGTGATGTTTTTCACCAGTGCCCAGCCTGTTATGGCTGGCGCAGTCGTTGCGCATCGCGCATTTTATGAAATGACGATTGGCGAGATGGATAAAAACTCGTCAGTTCTTAGTGTGTCAGGTCGATCAGCCTATTCGCTTGAACGCGATTGTGATGGTTGGCGCTCGGTTGAAGATTATGTCATCGAGTTTGGCAGTGCTGGGGGTAACGTTCAACGTATTCTGTCGCATTTCGAGTCATGGGAAGCTGATAGTGGTGACAAATACAGCTTTGATATTGACGAAAAAAGCACTTTTGATGGCAGTAAGCAATATAGCGGTTTTGCGCAAATGACAGCAAATGGTGGAAACGCCTTTTTTAATACTGAATTAGATGAAACTGTAAATTTGCCAGACGATACCTATTTTCCGATGCAGCATGTTGAAGAAATTATCGAGTCAGCCCATTCAGGCACGCGTATGATAGCGGCCAGCCTGTTTACGGGTGCTGAACCTGAAGATGCTTTGATGACAACAAATACAGTTATTGGAGGGTGGCGCATAAGCGAAGCGCCAAAGGCCTTTGGTGATTTTGCCAAGGAAGGTTTCTGGCCTGTTCATGTCGCCTATTTCAAACCATTGGCGACAGAATCTGAACCATCCTATGAAATCAATTTTTCTCTGCAACCAAATGGTGTCGTTCGAGATTATGAGATTGATTATGGCGAATTCAGCATCAAGGCAAATTTATTGAATGTCGAAAAAGTTGGCTTGCCAGTTTGTAATTAAGCCTGACTGCTGACAGCTAGCTATTTAGAAGCGCTGCCCCTGCGACGACTGCATTATCCCCTGTTGCTGACTGTACAAGCTGCGTTTTGAACTTGGCACCATGAATATAACCGGGCCATTTACGTGGAACCGTTGTTAATAGGCGTTCAAAGCGCCCTACAGCGCCGCCAAGCACAATCACATCCGGATCAACCATATTGATAATCAAAGCGGTTGCTCGGCCAATACGATCCTCTAAAACCTGCAATGCGCTTTCGGCGACTATGTCTATGGCATCAGCAGCCGTTGCGATAGCTGTCGCTGATAGCTGGGTATTGGTAATCTGGAAATAATCGTCTTCCATGCCGCGCGCCGAAACAAAGCTGTCAAGACAAGCAGCGCGCCCACACCAGCATTCATGTCCGTCTAATTCATGAGGTACTGGCCATGGCAGCGGGATATGGCTCCAGTTCGCGGCAATGTCATGACGTC
>JABJBD010000185.1 GCA_018668795.1 Candidatus Puniceispirillum sp.
AAAGCCTGTAACCACCGATGTAAATCTGGCCATGCCTGCGCATCAAACCATTCAATATCAGCAATACGAAATTGCCTCAAAAAGGGCAGACTTGCAAAATCAAGCAATCCCATTTTGGCACCCGACAAAGCAGGTTGCCTAGACAAAATCTTATCAAGCTCGGTAATAAACACAATGCCCGCATCACGATGCGTCAGGGCCGCATCAACGTCATAACGGCTGGCATATTTGTAGCGGTCAAGATCGGTCTTGAACGAGCCATCCAGCCGATCAAAGAATTGTGAAACATAAGCAGGGTTTTCATACCAAACATTCAACCATCCATCAGGATCATTACGCCCTAATGCCCAAAACATGATCTCACGGCTTTCTTCCAGGACCTTGCCATCATCACATTGCAAAACAGGCACTGTCGCCTTTGGTGAGACCGAAATAAACACATCTGGCTTATCACGTAACAGAATTTCACGAAGCTCGACTTGTTGTTGGCTAGAAACGATGGCCAACCGTGCACGCATAGCATAGGGGCAACGCCTAAAACTCCAAAGAATAGGCATCATCATTTCCTTTGCTCTATTCCAATTATGCACTGCGCAAGTGCGAAACAATTTCAAAATTTGCCCCTTGCACTTCAAAGGCTTTGGCAAACCCTAACACAAGAACACCCGAAAATGGCTCAAGTCTTAGCATATGAAAATCGGCAAAGTCACGGATCAAGCCCATAGTCGAACCAAAAGCAGCTTCAAACTTATCGCAAAGCAAAGGAAAACTGGCATCATCGCGCGCAATTTCAACAATATGCGCCGTAAATTTCAATCGGTGCCTTGCCCATATATTTTGGGCGTCAGACTCGTCTTGACATAACATGAACTGCGCTTTTTTTGTTTCAAGCAATACACGAGTATGTTTTGATAAATGACTAGAATATATATATAAATAATTATAATGCCTGATAAAAGGTGCTGTGCCAATTTCAGGTATCTTATCCGCCAGAGAGGTTGTTACAATCAGACTCTTACAGTTCAACAAACGATCTCGATCACGCTTGATTCCAGCATGATCTAATGCGGGCATTTCATTTTTGTCCATTATCACCTCATTCGCATTGCAAAAATTTTACCTTGCCGCAAAAGACAGACGCACCTTACCATCTCCCTAGCTGGATTTCCACGTGCACTTATATAATTGAGGGCAACCTTTGAGGCATTATCAATGACTGAAATGACCAACATGTCCACCATGTCCAACAAGACCGTCCATGTTGATGTGGAAATATACGCAGACATTGTCTGTCCTTGGTGTTTTATTGGCAAACGTCGCCTTGATGCTGCCTTTGCAAGACGACCTCATATTACCCCACACTATATTTGGCGTTGTTTTTTACTTAATCCAAACATGCCTACCGACGGTATGAACCGTCAGGCCTATTTACATGCCAAATTTGGGGACTCAGCGCAGGCGGTCTATGGTCGCATCGCCGAAGCTGGACTTGATACAGGCATCAATTTTAATTTTGATGTCATTAGCAAAACCCCCAACAGCCGAAATGCGCATAAATTACTGCTGGCAGCTGGGTCAAATAGCCAAGCTCTCAGTGAAAGACTATATTCTGCCTATTTCATTGAGGGGCTGGATATTGGCGATAGTGATGTTCTAGATCGAATCGCCATTGATACAGGGATGACCGACCTGATTAAAACACGGCATGACGTTAGCTATGACCAACAGCTTGAAAATGATCTTTCAAAGGCTCGTCGGCTAAATATGGATGGCGTTCCTTATTTTATTTTTGGCGGCGCATATGCCATTGCTGGCGCACATGAAGCCGATCACTTACTGCCTGCCATTGACGCAACCGCCAGCTAATGATGCTTGTTAATCATTTATAGAAGGGCAACCAACTCCTGCACAATCCCTTTGCATACTGGTGCACGTCCAGAAGCTTGCGGCAAGGTCTGTTTGATAATCAATTTATGATTCCCGCGAAGCTGCACTCTTCCCTGCTGGGCTGCGATCCAGCCAACAAGCTGTTCAGGATTGGCAAATATGTTATCCCGAAATCCAATAGAAAGCCCTTTTGGCCCTGCATCAATTTTTTCGACATTCGACAATTTACATAATTGTTTGAGTTCGATCACTGCAAATAGATTACGCACAGAATCTGGCATGGCGCCAAACCGATCGACAAGTTCCGCCAGAATCGCATCAATATCTGACATATCGTTCAGTCCGGCAATTCGCCTATATAGCGATAATCGCACAGTCAAATCAGGCACATAGGCCTCGGGTATTCGCACTTCCAGACCAAGGTTAATCTGCGGCGTCCATTCGATCACCGTATTTTCACCCTCTTGGTCATCACCTGCTTTGGCCGCATCGACCGCTTGGCGCAACATTTCCTGATATAATTCCACACCGACTTCGCGCACATGCCCTGATTGCTCGTCACCTAGCAGATTGCCTGCACCGCGAATATCCATATCATAAGATGCCAGCGTAAATCCGGCACCTAGGGTATCAAGTGTCTGCATAACTTCCAGCCGACGCCGCGCTTGTGGCGTCAGAATACGGTTTGGATCCGAAGTCAAATAAGCATAGGCACGTTGCCGCCCTCGCCCAACGCGTCCACGTAGCTGGTAAAGCTGTGAAAGACCAAACATATCAGCACGATGAATAATCATTGTATTTGCCGATGGAATGTCGATGCCAGACTCAACGATATTGGTCGATAGCAGAATATCAGCTTCACCATCAGCGAATTTTGTCATCACATCATCTAACTCAGCCGCTGGCATTCGGCCATGCGCCGACAAAATGCGCGCATCAGGCACTAGTTTGCGAACGCGGTCATAAACCCGTTGCAGATCATCAATTCGCGGACATACGACAAATATTTGACCGCCTCGGAATGTTTCACGAAGAATCGCCTCACGCAGAACAACACCGTCCCATGGTCCGACAAAGGTTCGCACAGCCAACCTATCGACTGGCGGTGTTGCGATTAACGACATTTCACGAACGCCAGAAAGTGCCATCTGCAAGGTACGCGGGATAGGCGTTGCTGATAAAGTCAGCACATGAATGTCACCTCGCATTTCCTTGAGACGCTCTTTCTGGCCAACACCAAAATGCTGTTCTTCATCAACAATCAGCAATCCAAGATTGTTGAATGACAATGATTTAGCCAGCAAAGCATGTGTACCGATAACAACCTGCACATCGCCAGACGCAAGATCCTCTTTAATCTGCTTGGCATCACTTGGGGACGTCATGCGTGATAACACGCCAAGCTTAAGCGGGAAACCGGCAAATCGTTCGGCAAATTGTTTACCATGCTGACGCGCCAACAAGGTTGTTGGTGCCACCAACGCAACTTGATACCCTGCCATTGCCACAATAAATGCCGCCCGTAATGCAACTTCTGTTTTGCCAAAACCAACATCACCACAGATCAGCCGATCACTCGCCTTGCCTGATGCAAGATCATCAACCACATCTTGAATGGCATTAAGCTGGTCATCCGTTTCGACAAAGCTAAAACGGTCACAAAATTCGGCAAATAGCCCGTCAGTCGCAACCAGTGGTTCCGCATTGGCAGTATGACGTTGCGCTGCAATCTTAATCAACTGCTCTGCCATAATTCGCACGCGTCCCTTGATACGTGCAACGCGCGCCTGCCATGCAACACCACCAAGCTTGTCTAGCTGTGAGTCACCGCCCCCACTGCCATAACGTGAAAGTAATTCAATATTCTCAACCGGAAGATAAAGCTTATCTCCACCATTATAAACAAGATGCAGGCAATCATGATCGCCGCCAGCACTATTGATGGTAACTAAGCCGTCATAGCGGCCTATGCCATGTTCGGCATGCACAACCAGATCACCTGTTTCAAGCGCACTGACCTCACGCAAGAAGTCATCCCCCTTGCCACGCTTTGATTGTGGCCGTGACAAACGTTGGCCAAATATATCTGCCTCAGCGATAACCAGAATATTGTCACTTTGAAAACCAGCATCAAGAGACCAGATGATAATATGAATACCACCTACCTTTGCACTGTCTAACCTGTTAATTCGTGCAACGCACCCTGCCCCCATCTGCTCGCTAATCAATTCATCTAGACGGACAGCCGCGCCTTCACTGGCCGCAGCTATAACAATCGGACGTCGCTGACCAGCCTGCTCAGCACGCATGGCTTCTACGGCCTCTACCACTGCGCTCTGGCCGCTGGCCAGTGCTGAGGGGAAGGTTAACCCTGGACGCCCACCAGCATCCACATGCTTGCCGCCGCCATCAGGCGCAGCAAAGCGTTGCAAACTACATACACGCTGTTCTGCTGAAAGACGTTCCAATTCATCCGCACCCAGATAAAGAGCCTTATTATCAAGCGGCCGATAGGGACTGCTTCCGTCATCGCTATTATCAGCACGCGCCTCATAAAAATCTGCAATCTGCTCAAAACGTGCCGCGCTTGCTGCTTGTGCTTCATGATCAAGAATGATCGGCCAGTCTGGGCAATAATCGGTCAGCCGAGACATTTCCGGATGGAACAAAGGCAACCAATGTTCGATACCCGGATGCATGCGTTCTGCCGAGACTGACTCATACAATGCATCGCGGCTTGCCGTGGCACCAAATTGAGCCAGATAGCTGGTACGAAACCGCTCAACAGTTTGACTGTCCAGTCGAAATTCAGCCACAGGATGTAAAGTCAAACTTTCTACTTTATCAATGCTACGCTGGCTCGACGCATCAAAGCTTCGCATTATCTCAATCTCATCACCAAAGAAATCAAGGCGAATGGGATTAGAATGGCCTGGTGGAAACACATCAACAATACCACCACGAACGGCAAACTCGCCTGTTTCCCGCACCGTGTCAGTCCGGAGATACGCATTATTGACCAGAAACGTCGCCAGCACCGAAGGCTCAATTGTTTGTCCAACAGTTATGTGAAGCGAACTTTCTGCAAAATAGCTTTGCGGTGGCACCCTTTGAAGAAAGGCATTTACCGTTGTCAGCACAATGGTATTTTCGGTTAATTCTGCCTGTGAAGACGCCAACCTTGCCAAAGCTTCAATCCGTTGCCCTACCAGCGCGCCTTGGGGGGATAACCGGTCATAGGGAAGACAATCCCACGCCGGAAACACCAAAATATTTAATGATGGTGCCAAACGAACCAAGGCATCGCGCATCAAAGCCAGTCTTGCATCATCACGTGCCACATATAAAATGCGGCCATTGGCTTCGGCAAGCGTGGCCACTGCCAACATATGCGCACCGTCAGGACAGCCCCATAAAGAGCTATCTAAATCTATCTTATTTAGAAAATTCATTTACTTACTATGCTTTTTTAAACTTTTTAATAAGCTGGAAAACGCGCGTATCATATTGTGGTGGGACAGGTTCCTTTCCCATCACCCATGCGTAGATAATTGGATCCCCGACATCAAGCAAAGCTTCAAAATCATCAAGTTCATCATCGTTTAAATCTGGCAAATACGCCTTGGCAAAATGCCCCAGCAACAGATCTGTCTCTTTCATACCAGTATAGCTGGCCTGATAAATCAGACGACGAGCGCGATTGGAAAGCATTTCTGATGACATCTTAAACTCACTCACTTGTTCCGGACGGAATCATTTAGTACACGCACATGCCATAGCATGAAACACGCATGCACTGCAAAGCCTTGCACAGTTTTTCGAGATGGCGTCAGGCCCACATTTATAGATGTATATATGGATGGCATATCTTTTGAAACAAGGCGACGAATGCGCTAAGCTAATGTCACCGGACAAAGAAAACGTTCCGGACTAGCAAGGAAAATAATGGTGCATCCAAAGCGACCACAAGAACTGTTTCAGCTTTTCGCAGCAACCACGTCTTTGCCAGGCGTTGGCGCCAAACTTGCCTCAATTCTGGAAAAGCGGATCGGTAGCTATGTGATCGATGTCTTGCGGCATCTGCCTATT
This sequence comes from Candidatus Puniceispirillum sp., assembly GCA_018668795.1. Lineage (GTDB taxonomy): Bacteria > Pseudomonadota > Alphaproteobacteria > Puniceispirillales > Puniceispirillaceae > Puniceispirillum. The sequence goes on from JABJBD010000185.1 coordinate 5,977, forward strand.
GGCGTTATCGACCGTCGCCAGAAACCACCTCTTGACGCTGTTATTGATAGCGCAATAGCCACCTTTGATATTGTCGTCGTCAAGCATGACAAGCCCCCACGTGGCGTTCGTCGGCCATGGCGCGTTTTTTGCCAGAATGACAGCGGATCAATAGAACTGGTTTTTTTTCATGCGCGTGATGATTACGTCCAGCGGCTTTTACCTGTTGGCGAGCGTCGTATTATCAGCGGGCGCACCGAAATTTTCAATAACCGTGTACAAATGGCACACCCTGATTACGTGGTAAAACCAGATGATGTGGCAAGTATGCCCGAGATTGAGCCTGTCTATCCCCTCACTGCTGGCCTGACACCCAAAGTTCTACGCCGTGCCATAACTGCGGCACTGGCAACCTTGCCGGCTCTGCCTGAATGGATCCCATCTTCAATCATGGCCAGTCAGAACTGGCCCGATTTTGTCACCGCCATGCGCAGTGTTCATGCACCGCAAAGCGAGGCTGATCTTCTACCAACCAGCCCAGCCCGTTCACGACTGGCATTTGACGAGTTGTTGGCCAATCAAATCGCACTCACCATGGTTCGTCAACAAGCTGCTGATACGGTGCCGGGACGTATATTCACGGGAACAGGTAAGCTATCCACGGCACTTATCGATAGCTTGCCCTTTAGCATGACCAATGCCCAGATTAATGCGATTACCGAAATCAAATCTGATCAGGAAACCGATAAACGCATGTTACGGATGCTACAAGGCGATGTTGGCTCTGGTAAAACACTCGTTGCGTTGGCGGCAATGTTGCATGTCGTTGAAAGTGGTGCACAAGCGGCCTTGCTGGTACCTACCGAAGTGTTGGCACGCCAGCATCATCAAAGCCTGAACAAGATGCTTGAGCCCATTGGCAAAAGCGCTAGCCTATTGCTGGGACAGGGGCGAGCCGGAACCGGACGCAAAGATACGCTTACTGGCCTTGCTGATGGCACAATTGATATTGTTGTTGGTACACATGCGCTTTTGTCCGAAAATGTTGCTTTTGCCGATCTTGGTCTTGCTGTTGTTGATGAACAGCATCGCTTTGGTGTTCGCCAGCGCCTTATTCTGGGGCAAAAGGGGCATGGTGTAGATGTGCTTGTCATGACAGCCACCCCGATACCACGTAGCCTGGCCATGACCGCCTATGGTGATCTTGAACAATCTAGGCTTGATGAAAAGCCAGCTGGCCGACTGCCAATTGACACGCGGGTTGTGCCAAATGACCGACTTGGTCAGGTCATTGACGGTATCCAGCGCGCCCTTGATGCTGGCAAACGCGCTTATTGGATATGCCCACTTGTCGAAGAATCTGACAAGCTTGACATCGCCGCCGCCGAAGAACGCTTTGCCAGTCTCGTTCGCGCTTTACCCACACATCAGGTCGCGCTTGCACATGGTAAAATGAAAGCTCCTGAACGTGACAAATCCATGCAGGCATTTCGTGATGGAAACGCCCAGCTTTTGGTCGCGACAACTGTTGTCGAAGTCGGTGTTGATGTTCCCGAAGCTAGTATAATGATTATTGAGCATGCCGAACGTTTTGGCCTTGCCCAATTACACCAGTTACGTGGCCGTGTTGGACGGGGTACTGACAAATCAAGCTGTATTTTGCTCTATGCCTCCCCTATCAGCGACACGTCCCGAACAAGACTAACGGTCATGCGCGACACAGAAGATGGGTTCGTCATTGCTGAAGAGGATTTAAAATTGCGCGGTCCTGGGGAATTTCTGGGGCAACGCCAATCTGGTGTGCCCGAATTCATTCTTGCGGATCTAGGCGCGCATGGCGACCTGCTTTCCCTTGCCCGCGCCGAAGCACGGCGAATGGCCCCGGATAGCACAGCTTTTGCTCACAGCGATATGTTACTAAGCCTGTTTGAACGCGATAGCGCTGTGCGCTATCTTGCTGCGGGCTAAAACCAAAAGACTAAACCCAAGGCAAAACCTAGCCATTATTAAACACAGTGTTTTTGGCTAGTTTTTAACGTTTTTTGCTAGCCACCTTTTGAGCAGATGCCTTTTTGGTGACTGTTTTCTTCTTCGCAACTGCCTTTGTTGACGCAGTTTTCGTCACGCGTGCTTTTTTGGGTGCAGCTTTTTTGGAGATTTTCTTGCCACCACTGCGATCAGGCGGCGTCACAATACCACCAGACACGACCATCTTGACCGCTTCTTCGACTTCCATTTCAAGGAATTCAATTTCCTTTTTCGGGCAAAACAACAAAAATCCAGATGTTGGGTTAGGCGTTGTCGGGATAAAGACATTAACCATATCATGGTCAATCAGCCTATCGACCTCACCCTTTGTATTGCCCGTGACAAAACCAATGACCCATAACCCCTTGCGCGGATATTCAACCAGCACAACTTCGCGAAAGGCATCTGATTGTGCTGACACCACGGTTTCCAGAATTTGCTTTATCGCCCCATAGATTGAACGCACAACCGGCATACGATTCAGCAATGACTCACCAAAATTAATAAGCCAACGCCCTATAAATCCAGCGGCAAGCGCACCAATGATTGTGATTAGCGCGAAACCAATCAGTAATCCAATGCCCGGAATTTCACTATAAGCAGTCTCAGCAAAATGCGGCAGTAAATTAGCCACTTGGCCATCAATGATCTCAATCGCCGACCAAGTTATGTAAATTGTTAACAAAACCGGCGCTGTAACAACCAGCCCGGTGAAAAACCATGATCTAATGCGTCCCATTTTAATCTCCTACATGATCCATATAAACAGTTACAACGCTTGCTCACACAGTAATATACTTAATAAACATCTACCTATTTGTGCATCATCGTATTACATAAAAGTAATAGCTAGACATAGAAATATTATAAATTTCTGACAATAGGTTATTCAGCTTGGTCTGACTGATAACGACTGTTACGATGCCATCATGTCTAAAGCAAGTACCGAATTTGATCATCTCGTCGAAATCATGGCACGTCTGCGCAATCCTCAAAACGGTTGTCCTTGGGATGTGAAACAGACTTTCGAAACTATCGCACCTTATACAATCGAAGAAGCCTATGAAGTAGCAGATGCAATTCATAACGGCACGCGTGAGGATATTCGCGACGAATTGGGCGATTTATTACTGCAAGTTGTTTTTCACGCCCGCATAGCCGAAGAAGAAGGCAGTTTTAATGTTGCTGATGTTGCCCGCGGTGTCAGCAACAAAATGATTAACCGTCACCCGCATGTCTTTGCTGATGACGCACATTCTGATGCCTCTTCACAACAACCTCTAGACGCCGACGGACAGAAAATTAACTGGGAGGATATCAAGGCTGAGGAGCGCGCCCAAAAAGGAAAAATAGGCGTGCTTGACGATGTAGCTGTCGGGCTTCCACCTATGTTGCGTGCGCTCAAACTGCAAAAGCGCGCCGCCCGTGTCGGTTATGACTGGGAACATATCAATGATGTATTCGCCAAAATGGATGAAGAAACCGCTGAATTAAAAGCAGAGTTGGCCGCCGAAGCACCCGATATAGACGCGATCAAAGATGAGATTGGCGATATTCTATTTGTTGCAGTAAATTTAGCACGCAAAGCAGGCATTGATCCCGAGACGGCTTTGATGGGATGCAACCAAAAGTTTGAGCGTCGGTTTAGATATATCGAACAAAAAGTTGAAAATACTAATAAAAATATAAATGATGTATCTTTGGATGAAATGGAGTCTTTCTGGCAGGATGCCAAAAAACTGGAGAGTGGTTAAAGATGACAATCACACATCTTATTGCCTTTAATATTACTCTTTTAGCTGCGTTGGCCAGTCCTGGGCCAGCTTTTCTTGTTGCCGTTCGCACCGCATTGAACACAAATATTTCGCACCGCATTGAACACAAATATGTTTACTGGTATTGCGCTTGGGATGGGGCTTGGACTTGCGGCATCCATGTGGACATTACTGGCGTTACTGGGGCTGGAAAGTATTTTCTTTTTAGTACCTTGGGGATATACCGTGGCGAAAATATGGGGTGCTTTGTATCTGTTCTTCATCGCGTGGGTAACGTGGAAAAACGCTTCAATGCCTATCAAAGACATGTCCAAAGCACATATCAACGCCTTTCGTCATGGGGTTCTAATCAATCTATCAAATCCGAAATCAGTTCTATTTGCTGCTGCTATTCTGGTTGTGATTTTTCCACCTGACATGACCACCAAAGAGATAGCACTGGTAATTACAAATCATTTCGCTGTTGAGGTCATATTCTACGCAGCCCTCGCCTATATAATGAGTTCCACTGCCGCTCGTAAAATATATTTACAAGCAAAAACATACCTGGATAGAAGTGTCAGCGTGATACTTGTATCACTTGGCCTCAGCTTGATATTTCAGAAAGACGACTAGTCGAGTGATGACATGTTAGCGGCAATGTCTAAGCATCTATTCACCACGCCATATTTCACGATTAAGCTGATCCCAAACAGCTTTAGACGAGGCCACCATAAAAGCTTCGTTATAGGCAGCGTTAAAGGGACGCCCATCAACTGACATACCTGCAAACGCACCTGCTTCACGGCACAAAAGATCAACTGGTGCATGATCCCAAGGTGTACAGTTCCCATGCATGATAAAATGTATTTCACCTGTGGCGAGCTTCATCGCCAATACCCCCGCACAGCGCAAATTAATTCGGTTCTCTATACGTTTGACACGCTCAATAAATTCACCCCGAAATGGCGGTTTGAGAAATTTAGTACTACCTTCACCCACCAGTTGCTCAAGTTGTGGCGATGTATTACAGACAAAAATCTGGGTTAAATTATCACCCTTGATCTGAAAGGCGCCAGCCCCAGCCTTGGCGTAGTAAAGCGTCTCTTCCAATGGATGCCAAAGCCATGCGCGCTTGGGAACACCATCTTCCAGCAACGCCACCATCATGCAGAAATGATTTTTGCCATGAACAAAATTATGCGTGCCGTCAACTGGGTCAACTGTCCAGGCTAGTCCGGTTCCTGCTTGATCACGCAGACTAGGGTTTTTGGCAACGGCTTCTTCGCCAACACAGGCACCCTTTTGTAAAGCAAGCAAACGTGGGGTAAGCCATTCTTCGGCCTCACGGTCTGCAACAGTAACCAGATCATCCGGACCAGACTTGGTATCAATCTGTCCATCCACCAAATTACGGTAACGTGGAAGCACAAGTTCGACGGTAGCCTGATGCATAAGTATGGCAACCTGCTGGGCAAAAGTATCAAAAGCGGTCATTAAAAATGCTCTTTACGGGTTGGTAATTACCAAAGATTTGGTTCAGTCTTGATCGGCAACATCGTCATCAATATCGTCAAATCCATGAAGCTGGATAGGCATAGACGGCATGATCGTTGAAATGGCATGCTTATAAACCAACTGAACATGTTGATCACGTTTGAGCAGAATTGAAAAATTATCAAACCATGTGATTATACCCTGCAATTTAACACCGCTAACCAGAAAAACGGTTACCGGGGAATGTGATTTGCGGATACTGTTGAGAAATACTTCCTGAAGATTTCGGCTCTTATCTGCGGCCATTTTTATCCTCCCTCTTTTTCTCCAACCTACCCTCTTAAACATGACTTCACAATGCCAAGCTTAACGATAACTGACAATTATGTATAATTTTTGGATGTGTTTATTGACCTAGAAGAAATCGAGTCGCACCGAAAGCATCTTTTCGACTTGCACGATTTTGCCTCGCTCGGCAAAAATAACAACCGTATCACCAGCCTCGATCACACTATCGCCACGGGCAGAAATGACTTTGTCATTCCTTACGATACCCCCAATCGAAATTCCTTTGGGTATCTTGGCTGTGCGCAAGGGTTTGCCAACCAACAGAGATGACGGCAACGCTTCTGCTTCAAGGACTTCGCCAAGGTCTTCAATAATCGGATGTACATCACGTATCCGGCCACGCCGGACATGCTCAAGAATCGACGAAACAGTGATTTGTGATGGATTGATTACCGCATCAACACCCAAAGTGCCAACCAACGGAATAAAGCCGGGCATATTCACCAATGCAACCGCATGTTTGGCGCCCGTACGCTTTGCAAGTAACGCTGACAGAATATTCACTTCATCGTCCTCGGTCACCGAAACAAAGGTCTCGGTTGTGTGGACACCAGCTTCCTTTAGGATTGATTCATCAAGCGCATCTCCATGAATGATGCCAGTGCCTTGGAGTTCTTCGGCAAGCTCACGCGCCCGATTATTATCCATTTCGATCAGTTGTACCTGAGTATTCGAAAAATTGTTTTCAATCTCGCGCGCCAACATAAGGCCAATATTACCGCCACCAGCAATCACAACAGACCGCGCTTCGGGTTCTTCATGACCAAAGGCAGCCATAGCACGATCAAGATGAGTGCTGTCACAAACGAAATATATCCGATCCCCAGCATGCATTTGCTCGACGCCGCGACGAGGCAGGATAACGGCATTATCACGAATAATGCACAGAACTGTCATGGCTAGGTCAGGAAACAGATTAGTCAGATGCCGCAAGGGCGTGTCACGCACAGGGCTATCATCGGTACATAGGACCCCAACCAGATTCATCTTGCCATCACAAAGGTTTTTGATGTCAAACGCACCAGGTACACGCAGCTGGTTACTTACTGACGCAGACACCTCTGCCTCAGGTGAAATAATATGATCAATCGGCAAATGAGCTGGACTATACAGATCAGCATAATTTTCATCGAGGTAAGAGCTACCCCTTATACGAGCGATTTTTACAGGCGTATCGAAGATAGTGTGTGCCACCTGACACGCAACCATATTCACTTCATCAGACTCAGTCACCGCAATCAACAATTCGGCATCGCGCATACCAGCTTCATTCAACCTATCCGGATGCGACGCTACACCAATCACACCAGTCACATCATGTTGGTCAGTGATACGTTGGATATTTTCGGCTGAAGCATCAATAACAGTAACATCATTCTGCTCTTCAGACAGATGCCCCGCAATCGCGCTTCCAACAAGCCCTGCACCACAAATCACAATTTTCATGAAGGTGCTCCCTTTTCACTATCTTTGGCGCGCGATGTGACTGCTGTTTCGGCCGCATCCATATTATCTATGTTCAGCGCTTTCAACTTTCGATGCAACGCAGACCGCTCCATACCAACAAAATTCGCCATACGCGATATATTACCATCAAACCGGCGCAATTGCGTAGCCAGATAAACCCGTTCGAAATCTTCCCGCGCATTTCGCAAAGGCAGTGAAAACATTTCATCAAGGCCCGATCTCGAACTGCCACGGGGTATATTCTGAATATCCGCAGGAAGCAAGCTTAGCCCTACTGGGTCACGACGGTCAGGCGGCGCTAAAATCAGCATACTTTCGATAGTGTTATGAATTTGCCGGACATTACCTGGCCATTCATAACCTTGCATAGCTGCTAAAACTTCATCAGACAATTTGATCGGGGGTACACCAAGCCGATCAGCTATTTTTTTGACAAAATGCTTGGCTATAAGGGGAATATCCTCACGCCGTTCTGCCAGCGGCGTTACATTTAACGATACAACGCCCAACCGATAATAAAGGTCTTCACGCAGACGCCCTGCCTGAATTTCCGCTACCAGATCACGGCTAGATGCCGAAATAACCCTTACATCGACGACGACCTCGGCATTACCGCCTATGCGCCGGAACCTTTGTTCGGTGACGGCACGAACAATTTTACCTTGTGTTTCCAACGGCAAATCGCAGATTTCATCGAAATAGAGCGTTCCTTCATGTGCTTGCTCGAACAGCCCGACTATGCGCCGGCTTGTTTGCATGCTTTCCGAACCAAACAATTCGGCATCAACCCGTTCAGGGGCCAATCGTGCGCAATTTGCGACAACAAATCGACCTTCACGGCGTTGCGATTGATCATGTATGACGCGAGCGGCAAGTTCCTTACCACTGCCCCCGGGGCCATTAATTATGACACGGCTTGCTGTAGGTGCAATTTTGCTGATTGCCTGACGTGTTACGCGCATCGCCTGTGAATTACCTATAAGTTCAGGCGCCATATCTTCACTGATACGGGTACGTAATTCGGCGTTTTCCTGTGTCAAGCGGGTGGTTTCAAGCGCGCGTTCAACCATCAGAACAAGGCGGTTTTCCTTAAATGGTTTTTCGATAAAGTCATAAGCGCCTTGGCGGATCGCCTGCACCGCCGTTTCAATCGTGCCATGCCCTGAAATCATCAATACGGGCAAGTCGGGATAAACTCCCTTTGTCCATTCCAATAATTGGAGACCGTCCATATCCGAATCACGCATCCAGATATCAAGAATTGCTAACACCGGTGGCCGACTTAGCAAAATATTACGCGCTTCATCTGCATTCGCAGCTGTTTTCGTCTGATACCCTTCATCTTCCAGCGTCATACTGACAAGCGAGCGGATGTCGCGTTCATCATCAACGATTAGAATTTCACCAGCCATCTCTAACGTCCCAGATTTTTGCCGCTACTTTGGGCGTCGTTATCACTTGGAAAGGTCAGCACAACAACGCCCCCCCCCTGATTATCATTTTTCAATGTCAGCGATCCGTTATGATCTTGAACAATTTTTGAAACAATCGCGAGTCCAAGTCCGGTGCCTTTTTCACGCGTTGTCACATAAGGCTCCAGCAAATCGTCCAAATTCATATCGGGAAAGCCAGGTCCGTTATCTTTGATCATAACATTGATCTCGCCATCACTATAAGCCAGCGATATATGTATCTCTGGTGTGGCAACATTATGTTCGTTCAGGCTGTCTTTGGCATTTTGCAACAAATTCGTGATTGCCTGTCTCAATAATCCAGCATCACCCAAAATTGTGAATGATACCGTCTCATCACGTTCATAATTATACGAAACCTCATCGCTGGCAAAAAGGTCTATCTGCCCTTCCACCAATTCGTCCAGCTTAACCGTTTCCATAGTTGGTTGTGGCATACGGGCAAATGATGAAAATTCGTCAACCATGCGGCCTATATCATCAACTTGGCGTGAAATGATTGTCACATATTCCTCAAAACGATCAGCTTCGACAGCATCCTTGGGTTTGAATTTTCGAAGCAATCTGTCAGATGCAAGCTGAATAGGCGTTAATGGATTCTTGATTTCATGCGCAATACGCCGGGCAATATCAGCCCAAGCGGCTTTTCGCTGAGCTGTTAATAGATCAGTTACATCGTCAAAGGTCACAACATAACCAATAATACGATCATCAACCCGTTCACTTGCGATCCTAGTGCGCAAGGTCAAACGGCTTTTTGCACGTTCTAGAACCACCTGCTCTTCTATGAAACGGCGTCTTTTTTGTCCAACAATCGATAAAAGGTGCGTAAATTCAGGCACCAAACTTTCCAGCTTTTTACCTATCATTTCGACATCGGTCAGTCCAAGAAGCTTGCGCGCCGCAGCATTAGGCAGGTTAATGCGCCCATCTTTATCAAGGCCGATCACACCTGATGATACGCCGCCCAGAACAGCTTCGGTAAATTCACGTCGGCGGTCAATTTGCATATTGGCCTGAACAAGTTGCTGTCGGCTTCGTGCCAACTCGTCCAGCATATTGTTAAAAGACAGACCAAGTCGTGAAATTTCATCAATTCCGGCTCCACTTGGAACACGCTCGCGCAAATCCCCGCCTCGAACCTTATCAGCAACATTGATTACCGCCGAAAGCGGCCCAATGATTGCGGTTGCCAGGTTTAATCCAACCCACAGCGCTGAAATCAACAGCAACAACACCACGACACCAAACAAAACCGCAAAACTAAGTTGCAAATCAAATTGCTGAATGCCTAGCCGCTGATAATCTGATGCTGCCAGTCTTGTTCGGTCAACGGCCGCCAGAACATTCTGGTCAATGAAACGTCCAACCAGCAAATACGCATCAATATAACTATTCAACTTGACCACAGCGCGGATTTTATTTGTATCGTCAGCGCGCAGGACGACAACTTCACCATCGCGGGCTTTCTCAACCCAATCATCATCAAGATTTGTGAACGTAACCGCAAAGGCAAAGCGTGATTTTGCTATGACCTCACCAGTACCATCAATAATGATAGCTTCCGACAAATTGCGCAACGCTGTCTGATTACTCAGATATTGACCCATAATGTCTCTATTACCGCCAAGCTTGAGCGCTTCACGATTAACATCATTCGCCATCGTCAGCACATCACCAGTCACCGATTGGGCATGCTCTTGAAAATAAGAGTCCGCAACCTTGACCGACTCGTTGATGGCAACGGAAATCCTGTCAGCAAACCATCCACGTAATGAATAATCGACAACAAACAGCGAGAACAATGCAATAATCAGAACTGGCAATGTCGTGATGCCGCCAAATAGCACCGCAAGACGCCAATGCAACTGATGCCCTGCCACCTGTTGGCGGCGTTCGGCCCATAGTTGCATAACATGACGAACGACAAAATAACCAAGCACCAGCAAAGCAACAACATCAATGGCTAGCAGCAACTTCAGCGCGCGTGGCCCCTCAGAAAGATAATCAACACGCGAGAGCGTAAAGGCTGTTGCCGCGCCCATGCATACGGTGAACAGAATTGATATATAGGCAAGACGGTCCTCACTGAACAGTCGCCGACTTATCTGTGATTGTTTATCAGCACTCATCACGTGATCCTGCAACACAGCACTTGGATAAACGTCCATTTGGATATTTGAAAATAGCCTAGCACGTCATCGTCCCGCCGTAATACCAAGTTCTTTGATTTTTTTGCGAAGCGTATTTCGGTTCATACCCAGAATGTCAGCCGCCTTGACCTGATTGCCCCGTGTAATTTCTAACGTTGCCGTAATAAGAGGCAATTCAACTTCGCGCATAATGCGTCCATGCAGCCCGGGGGCAGGTAATCCCCCTTTCAAAGCATCAAAATAGCGCCTTATATGCGCATCAACTGACTGCGATATATTATCGCTTTCATTTTGGTCTTCTTCAGCTTTATCCTGTTGCGATAATTCCGTGGCCACGGCGTCAACATCAATGACATCCTCATTGTGAAGCACAAGAAGCCTGTGCACCATATTTTCTAATTCGCGCACATTTCCAGGCCAGTACCATGTTTTTAGCAATCTCTTCGCATCCGTTGAAAACACCTTGCTCGGCAACCCATTTTCCGCAGACTTGGCCAAGAAATGATTAACAAGCGGCGTTATATCTTCTAGGCGGTCACGTAAAGGCGGTAACCGCAAAGGCACAACATTCAAACGGTAGAAAAGATCCTCACGGAACAACCCTTGATCCATTAGATGCTGCAAATTCTTATTGGTCGCTGCAATAATCCGCACGTTTGATTTTACCGGTATCGTCGATCCAGACGGCACATAGGTGCCATCTTGCAAAACCCGCAACAGGCGCGTTTGTGTCTCTAGCGGCATATCACCCACTTCATCAAGAAACAAAGTACCACCATCAGCCTGTTCAAAACGACCTGGGTTGATCATGCTGACAATGGCCGATTTGTTTTCAACACCGAACAATTCGGCATCAACCTTATCATGTGGGATTGTGGCCAGATTCACAGTGACAAAAGGATGTTGGCGCCGATCACCAAGGTCATGAACAGCTTTGGCGACAAGCTCCTTACCAGTGCCACTCTCTCCGGTAATCAGAACTGTCAGATCCGTGCTGACAACACGCGCAACCGCCTTGAAAATATCCTGCATCGACCGTGAACGACCAACAAGCGGGCCTCCGTCTTCAAGCTGCGGTAACATGTCTCTTGTTGGGGCATCCGAAGACCCAGAAATAACCAAAAATGCCCGTGCGACAACATCAACTAGATTTCGTAACTCAAAGGGTTTTGGCAAATATTCAAAAACACCAATCTGCTGAGCTTTAACCGCCGTAAGCAAAGTTGACCGCGCGCTCATGACAATCACTGGTAAATCTGGCCGTTTTTCTTTTATGCGAGGCAACAAATCCAATGCATCGCCATCTGGCAAAGCAACATCGGTTATCAGAATGTCTCCTTTGCCAGCTTCAATTAATTTCCATAGTCCAGACGCATTGCCACTGGAATGCACCGTATAGCCTTGACGTGCCAGTGCTTGCTGAACAACTAGCCGAACTGACTTATCATCCTCAGCTACCAGAATATGTTTCTGCTTCGCATCCATTATAAGTCCGTTTCTTCATTCTTGGGTGCACGCTTAGTCTGTTGCGCCGTGGTTGCAGGGAAATTCAGACGGAACACAGTTTCTCCGGTTACGGTTTCAACTTCCATCAATCCTCCATGATCCGCAATAACGCTTGCCACCATCGCCAGACCAAGGCCGCTTCCCCCTACGCGCCCCGAAACAAAAGGATCAAATAAATGATCACGAATATCTTCGGGTATGCCTCTACCATTATCAATCACCTCGACTTGTATCGGCACATGCAATTGTTCCGCTATCGACGTTATCGAAAGACGACGCCCAGGCGCATATGATGTTTTGATAATTAATTCACCATTTTTATCAGTGGCTTCAGATGCATTCTTAATTATATTAATAAATGCT
>JABJBD010000062.1 GCA_018668795.1 Candidatus Puniceispirillum sp.
ATTTTAAAATTCAAAAATAAAATTCCTTTAATTCTATTAAATAGCCCCTTTTATTTCGCCCGCATTGCTTCTATCTGTACACGGTATCACTGTCGCCCGTTCCGCAATAAAATCATTCAGAAAGCCTTTATCTATGACCGAATTTATGACTGATGCGCTTGTCATCTCCATTCTACAAATTATCGCAATCGACATAATTCTGGGTGGTGATAATGCGATTATAATTGCGCTGGCATGTCGTGATCTTCCTGAACGTCAGAAAAAGCTGGGTATTTTGTGGGGAACAGCTGGGGCCATCATTTTGCGGGTTATTCTGGTTTTCTTTGCCACGACCTTGATGGCGGTTCCGGGGCTAAAGCTTATTGGCGGGCTTCTGCTTTTATGGATTGGTGTAAAATTACTTATCGAAAATGACGGTGAAAATGAGCATAAGGTCAATAGTTCACAAGGGCTGATGACAGCTATCCGTACAATCATAATTGCCGATTTTGTCATGAGTCTGGACAATTCGATTGCCATTGCGGCGGCGGCAAAAGGTAATATGTATCTTGTGGTTTTTGGCTTGCTTCTCAGCGTTCCCATCATCATTGCAGGTAGCGCCATAATCCTCAAACTAATGTCCCGCTATCCCGTTATCATCAGCATGGGTGCTGGCCTTTTAGGATGGCTTGCTGGCGATTTAATCGTTCATGACCCGCTTTTGGAAAGCTATCTGAGTCTTCACATACCTTATGCAAATATATTGGTTGCGGGCGGGCTGGCGGCCATCGTGGTCACCGTCGGGCGGGCGCTTGCAAAGCGGCAAAAACCCGTTTAATCAGCCATCGTCTTGTGCGAAACAACGCCGATATATACGCCTGTAGCGATAATTGCGACAAACCCAACCCATTGCCAATAATCCAGATACTCACCAATAAACAACGCAGACGACAACGCCGCAACGATAACTTCCGACAGCATCAAAATGCCAACCAGACCGGGTGAAACATACTGATTTACCAGAAAAATAATCAGCACTGACGGCAGGAAAATACACACCGAAGCTACAAATGCCACAGGTAGCCCACTTATCAGAACGGTCACATCCGGAATTGGCACGGCCAGAACCAACGCCGCTATAGCGGCCAGAACCCCGCCAACACCATATTGAAACAAGGTGATATTCATAATATTGGCTTTTGGATATTTGCCAATGATGATCGACCCGACTGACCAGCTTATGCCAGATAGCAACCCCAGCAAATCACTGGCAACAAACTGCATATCAAAGACATTCACCTGCATGATCAGAATGCACCCAACCAACCCCATACTTATGGCAATCCAGCGCCCCGCATTTAGTTTTTCTGCTAGATAGATGCTGCCAAGCAAGGTTGACCATATCGGTGTTAGATAAAATAAAACCGTGGTTTTTGTCACTGACGCCACAACAAGACCAAGAGAATACAGCACAAAGCCAATGCCCATTGCGCCCCCTGCAGCAAGGTAAATACCCCAATCAGCGCGATGTGCCATCAATGACTTTTTGCAGAATGGAAACAGGGCTATAAAAGGCAACGTCTGAAAACTGACCACAACCCATAAACCATCGATACCTAGACTTTCGACATAGCGCATCGGCACCCAGATCAACCCCCACAGGGATGCCGCCGCACAAACCAGCAACAATCCCGTGCGTTTATTTGTTGATTCAAGAATGGCCTGTGAAATACCCAATATACACCCTTTGCTGTACCTATGGCGTCTTGTTTGGATTATTGAAGATCAGCAAAAGCATCTTGCAAACGTGCCACAGCTTCAACAATAAGGGCGCGGCGTGTTGCCAGATTGAAACGCATGAAATTATCGCCGCCTGCCCCGAAACTACTACCAAAATTTCCGGCAATCCGTGCTTTTTGCGTCACCCGGCTGTTAAATTCATCTGGTTTCATTCCCGTATCAGCAAAGCCAACCCAGGTCAGATAGGTTGCTTGTAAAGGCATTATGCTTAATCCGGGAATATTGCGGATACCTTCGGCAAAGATTCGGTTATTCTCGGACAGATATAACCGCAACGCGTCAAGCCACGCATCACCATGTTCATACGCGGCTTCCGACATAATCATGCCAAAGCGGTTTAGCGATATACCCGCCGCCTTTTGTGCTTTTATAAATTGATTACGCAACGTCATATTTTCAATAATCACACTGCCCAGCATGGCACCTGCAAGATTGAATGTCTTTGTCGTTGCGGCCAACGTGACCAGACTTGCCGTAAATTCTGGCGCAATTTTTGCCAGCACATGATGCTCATTTCCGTCCAGAATAATGTCATGATGCACTTCATCACTTATCAGAATAATATCGCGCTCAGCGCAAAACACCATGACCGCACGCAGCTCATCCTTTGTCCATATACGCCCACCGGGGTTATGCGGCGAACACAGAAACATCAGCTTTTCATCACCCTTCAGCCGCGACGCCAACGCATCCAGATCCATATGATAACGTCCGTCATCAAGCACCAGTTCAGACTCGATAACCTTACGGTCATTCGCCCTAATCAGCCGATGAAACGCATGATAGACGGGCGAGAAGACAATGACGCTGTCGCCCACATCGCTATAGGCGTGAACTGCCAGCGATAGCGCATTGACCAGCCCATGCGTATTCACAATCCAGTCTGGCTGAACAGTCCAGCCATGCCGGCGGCGCATCCAGCCAACAAGCGCGCTTCGGAAGCTTGAATCATCGCCGTAATAGCCGTAAACGCCATGCGTATGCATATCTTTCAGCGCATCGGAAACGCCTTGTGGTGGCTTGAAATCCATATCAGCGACCCACATCGGAATGCCGTCATGCGGCGACACATTATAATTTGCCTGCATGGTGTCCCATTTGTCCGAATGGGTGTTTGTGCGATTAATGATTTCGTCAAAATCTATTGTCATCAAGAATCCTACTGGCAAAAAGTATGTGGCTGATAGCCAATATTTCCAAAGGCAACGGTGTGGAAAATCATCTCTGAGATAAAACCACGCAAATAATCCAATAAATTACAGTCGTTTATCGGCACAGGTCAAGCTACCACCTTGAAAGCCATACGCTATAATGTAGCATCAAGCGCCGTGATCAGCTTTTGCACCTCATCAGCATGGGTGTAATGCACAAAGCTCAAACGCAGCACACCGGGGTCTGCCGCAACGCCCATCGCTTCGATCAGACGCACAGCATAAAAGTCACCACCACCTGCCATAACACCATGATTTGCAAGCGTCTCGGCCAATTCTGTGGCTGGTTTATCTGCATGTATGGCCACTGTTGGTACACGTTGCCCCACCTTATCAGCGCCCATTATACGAATATCATTTCGGCTACGCAGATAATCCAGCAAAGGCGTCAGAATCAAATCTTCATAATCGCGTTGTAACTGGCGCACTGCCCGACCACGCGCCGCTGCATCTTCATTTGGCGTAAAATGATGGTCATGAACAGCATCAATATAATCCGCCATGCCAGCACAGGCGGCAATTTGGGCATGATCGGGTCCAGCTGGGGTAAAGCGTTTATACCGAACATCACTGTTAAAAAAATGTGCCTGATTAGGCAACCGATCAGCCAGATCACGCGCAATAAACATGATGCCTTGATGCGGACCATATGTTTTATAGCTTGAAAACAGATAAATATCCGTTCCCAAAGCCCGCATGTCAGGCAAGCCGTGCGGCGCCATGCTGACCCCATCGGTACAGGTTACAGCGCCAACATCATGTGCCATACGGGCAATATCGGCAACGGGGTTTTCTTGGCCAACGATATTTGAACAATGCGGAAAACAAACCAGCTTGACGTTTTCATCCAGAATGGTCGCAAGCGTCGCAAGGTCAAGCTGGCCACTTTCGGCATCGACATGCCATTCACGCACCTCAATGCCTTTATCGGCAAGCCGCCGCCACACGCCGGTATTTGCTTCATGATCCTG
>JABJBD010000018.1 GCA_018668795.1 Candidatus Puniceispirillum sp.
GCTATCGGCAGCAATTTCCCAGCCAAACCAGAACAACGCCAAAATACCGGGGAAGAAAAATATCAGATACAGGACAAAATCAACGCGCGCTTGCCATTTGACCGAAAACAAACGGTACAAAACGTCACCACGAACATGCGTATCTTGTGCCAGGGCATAGGGACCAGCCATAAGGAATAACGCACCATACATCTGCACCATCATATCAAAGGCCCAGACAGTTGGTGAATTCAGTGCGTAGCGCACAAACACCTCGTAAGATACCGAGAAAGTAAGCACCAGAATGCACCACCCAAAGGCGCGCCCTACCCAGACACTCAGACTTTCGATAGCATAGATGAACTGCGTCATGGCATGCTCCGCTAATAATTCTAAAATAAATAAAAGTCAGGAGACCAAAGGGTCTCCTGACAAATAATCTTCGAAAATTACAACCTAGCCAAAGTGGTGATTGTAAGCCAGCTTATAGTCAGGCTGGTTCAGATTCAGATAGTTCATCACATCTTTGGCATATGCCTTCTGTGATTCGATGACTTTCGCAAAGAACGGGTCTTCAGCCGAAATACGGTCAACAACAACGTCCCAGGCTTTCAACTGGGCGGCCATCACTGAGTCAGGAGTCCGGTGAACTTTAACACCACTTTCGTTCTGCAAACGAACTAGGTCATCGGCATAACGCTTTGTGTTGTGCCAGTAGAAGTTTGAACTTTCGGCTTCTGATGCGTGCCGCAGAATAGCCTGAAGCTCAGATGGAAGCGCGTTAAACTTCTTTTTGTTGAAGGTCACTTCAAAGAATTCCTGTGACTGGTGGAATGATGCCAAATGATAGTCCTTAGACACATCCTGCATACCAAAGTCACGGTCAGATGTTGGGT
This sequence comes from Candidatus Puniceispirillum sp., assembly GCA_018668795.1. Taxonomy (GTDB): domain Bacteria; phylum Pseudomonadota; class Alphaproteobacteria; order Puniceispirillales; family Puniceispirillaceae; genus Puniceispirillum. Next base: position 876 of record JABJBD010000018.1, read on the forward strand.
TGTTAAACTCAGCCGCATCAATCAGACCAGACTTCATGGCTGGCTGAATTTCACCACCTGGAAGCTGCACAACAGACATACCCATTTCCATGAGAACATCAGCTGCCAATCCGACTGTACGATATTTAAGACCATCCATCTGTGAGGCGTCTTTGATTTCTTCTTTGAACCAGCCAAGTGGCTGTGCTGGCATCGGGCTGTTAAAGAATGAAACAACGTTCAAGCCTAGGCTTTCCATCAATTCATTGAACAGCTCCATACCGCCACCATAATGCGCCCAGCCAAGAACTTCCTGCGAAGACCAGCCAAAGCAAGGGCCTGTTCCAAACAATGAAGCTGATTTTGACTTTGAATACCAGTAAGCTGGCACGTAATGCGCTGCGTCCAGAACGCCGCGATGAACCGCATCCTGCATCTGGCTAGTTTTAACAACGGCATTAACTGCAAGCAGGTCGATTTTCAGATCTTTACCTGCCATGGCATGCACGCGGTCAACATATGACTTGGCGTTTTCCAAGAATATACCGCCACCCCAAGATGCTTGCATCTTAAGGCTGACAGCTTCATTTTTGTTGATAGCAGGTGCGGATGGCGTAGCTTTTTTTCCGCCCTTCCCTCCGACACCGACTGCATAACCTACCGCCGCCGCGCCTACAACAGCTGCACCAGTCAGGAATGTTCTACGACTATCGCTCATGTGACTCCTCCTATGTATCATTTGAATTATTTTAATTGTTGTAATGAGTTTACTTGTCGCGAAAAACGAATCAATTACTTATTTTGAAAGTAATTGTGACGTTTTTGGCAATAAAGTTTATCAGTTTAATTCCCATTCCTCAGAACATCGCAAAAAACGGCATAAAACCGCCACTTTACTTTTTCATTTTTTGATCGAATATCACTCAAAGCTGATAAAATAGGATCGTGAAAAAATTTTGCACAAATGAAAAATCTACACATCCCCAAGATAATTTTGGAAATGGTGAAATTTGTCAGAATAATTTCACTGATTCGTTTGTGACGTGGGATTACGTGATACCTCTGAGTATGTCACAGCGCAGGCCAAGTAGTTAAATAACTGCCTTTTCTAATAATGGCTCATTCCGCATGACACGTTCATATCCAAGAGGGCTGAGATCAAGACTGCGATATTCACCATGGGTCAGCAATTCGGACATTGCCCGCCCCATTGCTGGTGATTGCTGAAGCCCATGTCCGGAAAATCCATTGATGAACATGAAGTTCGGGCGCTCCGGATGCGCACCGATAATCGCATTCTGATCGAGCTTGTTATAAGCATAATGCCCAACCCAGCTGTTTATAAGCTTAATGGCTTCAAATGCTGGTACACGCGTTGCTATTGCTGGCCATGCTTTATCAAGCCAGATGGCGTGATCCATTTCGAAATCATCATAATCAACATCAACGTCATTTTCGGGCGGGCAACCAGCCATATAATAGATACCGTCAGATCGCATATGCACGCCTGACGGATCGATGGTTAGGGGCAAATCGCGGTCAAGGCGTGTTTCAGCATCAAAAACAAAGCTATAACGACGGCGCGGTTCAACTGGCAGATCAAGCCCCGCCATCCGCGCTGTTAAAACAGCGCGTGGACCAGACGCATTGACAATATATCCAGCATTGATCTGCTCACCTGAGCTCAACATCACACGCGTAACCTTGTCACCCGCAACATCAATACTGACCACTTCATTCTCGATATATTCAACACCGTTTTTACGCGCTTTGCGTTTCCACCAGTCAAAAAGTGAATGACCATCAAAATAGCCTTCATCAACAAGGTTATGACTGCCAAGGATAATGTCATCCAGATTATAAAACGGATAGGCTTCGCTAATCGCATCAGGAGTCATGATTTTGGTGCCCGCACCACATGCCTGCTGAATTTTCTGACTGGCGCGCAATGTATCAGCAAAAGTTTCATTATCTGCCAGATACATATATCCGAATGGCTGAAAATGTAAGTCGGGGATATCCGGGTCATCCCCCATATAGCTTCGGAAATTACGCACAAAATTGGCGCCAAACTGTGAAATGCGGATATTGAGTTCGGTGGAAAATTGCTGTCGCATACAGCTATTAGTGTGCGCGGTAGAACACATTGAATAGCTGGCATCTTTTTCAATAACCAGCACCGACCCGTTGAAATCGGAATTTTGCGATAGAAACCAGGCTACCGACGAC
>JABJBD010000205.1 GCA_018668795.1 Candidatus Puniceispirillum sp.
AATCCCGACTGGCTGGCGAATGCAGATTATGCCGTGAGCGAGTTTGAGGGGTAGAGGGAGAGTGTTAAACTCGCGGCCATTAAATCAATGACCTACTCACCCCCTACAACACTTTGCGGAGTTCGCTGGCGATGATGTCCTGGGCGTCTTCGGTCAGATAGGGATGCATCGGCAAGGCCATGACCCGCGCGCATAGATCATGCGTCACGCCTAGCGCATCGGCCACCGGATATTGTTTATAAGGCGGTTGTTCGTGCATCGGGATCGGATAATAGATTGCCGTAGGCACGCCCGCCTCGCCCAGCTTGGCACAGATCGCATCACGATCATGGCCTTTGGGTAGCTTGACGCTATATTGCGCCCAGCTTGATGTGGCACCTGCCGATAAAGACGGAATTTCAACCAGATTACCCAAGATGGACGCATAACGATCAGCGACTGTCTGGCGGGCGGCAAGCTCGTCGGCGAAAATATCAAGCTTGGCATCCAGCACAACCGCCTGGATCGTATCCAGCCGCCCCGTCATGCCAATACGCACATTATCATATTTGGTCTTGCCCATGCCATGCACGCGGCATGAACGGATGATCGCCGCGATCTCATCATCATCGGTAAAGACCGCGCCGCCATCGCCATAGCATCCAAGCGGCTTGGCCGGAAAGAAGCTGGTGCAGGTGACATGCGCCAGCTGGCCGACCGATGTACCATGCCAGCTGGCACCAAAACTTTGCGCGGCATCATCAATGACCCATAGATCATGACGCGCGGCAAAATCCATAATCGCCGGATAATTGGCAGGCTGGCCAAACAAGCCAACACCGATAATGCCAACAACAGTAACGCCCGCTTTTCGGGCGCTGTCCATAGCCGCACCCAGCTTGTTTGGGTCAAGATTGAAGCTGTCATGTTCGACTTCGGCAAAGATCGGCACCGCGCCCATCACCGGCATTACCTCGGCGCTGGCGGCAAAGGTAAAGGACGGCACAATAACGCCGTCACCTGGTTGAAGCTTTAGCCCCGATAGTGCCAGCAACAAAGCATCAGTCCCCGATGAGCAAGCAATGTTATGTTTGGCTCCGCTCCAGTCGGCAAGGCGGGTTTCCAGCGCGCCAACTTCCGGCCCCATGATATAAGCACCATGATCCAGCACGGCGGCAAAACCGGCCTCGACCTTGTCGCGAATGCGTAATTGCTGGCTTTTCAGATCAATAAAGGGAATCGACATTTTGGCTCGCTTTCAGTCTAACTTTTTACATCTGTCATATCGACAAGCTGGCGTTGCATATCTTCCAGAACCGCCTGAACGGTCAGGGCATCTTTCATATCAGTCAGGGCGGGGGTGCCGCTTTTACAACTGTGAATAAAGGCGCGCATCTCGTCTTTCAACGGCTCGCCTTGAGTCAGGGTCAGTGGCTTTGGGGGCTGGCGGGTGATAGTAAAATAATCGCCATCCTGACGAATGTCATCGGTAAATAAAGTCAGTTTTTCGTCCCATGGTTTGGTATCGTCAAAAACCAATGATCCGGTGCTGCCGATAACGGTCAGGCAATGCTGTTTGATCGGATTGATCCAGCCCGTATTCAGATGCGCGCTGATACCGCCGTCAAAGCCAAGGACGGTGCTGAGGACATCGACAATGCCCGGGGTTACATGGCTGGCACCTGCACAAGATACGTGCGTTGGCGAGGTGCCTGTTAGCGCAAGCACAAGCGAAAGATCATGCGGACATAAGTCAAACAGCACTGATTCGGTATTGCGAATACGCCCCATCGCCAGACGGGTGGCCTGAATATGGCGTAAATCGCCAATGACGCCTGCGGCAAGCTGTTTCTGGAGTTCGATAAAGGACGCATGATAACGTATCAAATGGCCAACCATGACCTGACGGTTATGATCGTTGGCGGCGGCGGCGATGCGCGTTGCGTCATCCATAGTCAGTGCCAGCGGTTTTTCGATATAGACATGCTTGCCTGCCGCCAGCAAAGGTACGGCAATATTGGCGTGACTGTGGGCGGGGGTAGAAATGACCACGCCATCAAGTGATGAATCATGGCATAGATCGTCAAAGCTGGCTGGCGGGGCGTTAAATTCAGCGGCAAAGGCGGTGGCATTGGCAGGGGTGCTGTCAGTGACGCAGGCAAGCGCATCAAGTGCCAGCAGATTGCGGGCAAGATTCCGCCCCCACATGCCACAACCTATCAAGCCGATATTCGTCATCAAATGCCGCCATTCTTAAAAATCATCTTCTAAGTAATGTTCAGGAGATACGGCGTCAATCGTTGCATTTCGTTACATTTTTTGAAGGCTGACTATCGATAAGCCGTTTTAATGGCAAATGCGGCGGATCATGACTTTTGATTTTTGCCATCCTCGGTTACATAGAACGAATGGTCAGGCTTTGCGACCCGATGTCATGGCCACGCAGACAGCTAGGAACAGGAGTGCAATCAATGGATGCGTCATCTGCCTTTAAGGACAGTTTGCCAACCACCCCCGAAGCGGTGATGGCTGTTCTGGAAAATCTGGGTATTACGTTTTCAACGCATCATCATCCACCGTTGCGCACGGTTGAGGATTCAAAGCAATTCCGTGATGGCATGGATGGTGCTCATATCAAAAATCTCTATATGCGGGATCGCAAGAAAAAGAACTTTCTGGTTGTCGCCGATGAAGATCGCGCGATTGATATGAAAACGCTGAATGAGCTGATTGGCTGTGATCGTTTGTCTTTCGGAAGCGCTGAGCGACTTTTTGAAATGCTGGGCGTTCGTCCTGGCGCGGTCAGCCCCCTCACCCTGATTAATGATCCAGATCAGGTGGTTCGGCTGGTGCTGGATGCAAAGATTCTGCGTGGCGGGATGATTTATGTGCATCCGCTGGTCAATGATATGACGCTGGGCATTACGCCTGATGGATTGCAACGGTTTTTCCAGCATTGCGGCCATGATCCGCTGGTGCTTGATTTCGATGGTTAAGGCACCACATTAGACTAATGAGGACATGCCCGAATAAAGCATGTTGAACATCAAGATTTTAAGTTTGAGGCAGATATGGAACAGATCATCGCTGGTGCAAGCGCATCCCCTGTCGATGTAAATATGAATAATTTTATGGCAGAGGTTATCGATGGGTCATCTCAGATGCCTGTTGTCGTGCAATTCTGGGCGCCGTGGTGCGGCCCGTGCAAGCAACTTGGTCCGATATTGGAAAAAGTTGTCGGCGCTAATGCAGGCAAGGTCAAAATGGTGCGCGTCAATATTGACGAGAATGCCGAGATTGCCCAGCAAATGCGTGTGCAATCGGTGCCAACCGTGTTCGGATTTGTAAATGGTCAGCCGGTTGATGGTTTTGCCGGTGCGCAGGCGGAATCATCGATCAAGCAATTTGTCGCCAAGCTGATTGCCAGCGGCGGCGG
>JABJBD010000096.1 GCA_018668795.1 Candidatus Puniceispirillum sp.
CCGCAAGCGCATCTGTGCGCGTTACGGCAAAATCAAAATCATCCAGACTGCCAAAATGATCCGCGCATCGTGCGGCCACAAGCACCAAAACATCTTTGGTTATATCATCTGGCGGGCAGCGATATGGTGTTGGCACGGCCTGCGTTAAATCAGGCGATTCACGGTTGTCGGCATCATAATTCCATTTACCACCAATCGGGGCATCACCTTGCATCAAAATATCAAAACGCCGCCGCATGTCCCGATAGAAAAAATCCATGCGTAGCTGCTTACGCCCTTCAGCCCAGATACTGAATTCGTCATGCGTACATAGAAACCGGTCATCATCGCGTATCTCGACATCAACATCCAGCACCTGCCGCCATTCATCCATAGCCGCGCGAACACGATATTCACCTGGTTCGGTCAGAATGACTCTGTCTGGGGCAAATAACGTAACCGCCCGCCCAAATTCACCGGTAAAACTGCCAGCATTCTCAGGATCATCAAGCGTCACATAATGTACCCTGATACCTTTTTGGCGTAATTCCTCGGCAAAATGGCGCATTGCCGAAAACAGGAAAGCGACCTTGCGCTTATGATGCCGGACATAGGTGACTTCATCCTGCACCTCACACAACATCACGACATCATTAGCCACATGAATATCACGCAAGCTGGCAAGATCATGCGTCAGCTGGTCAGCCAGAACCAAACGAAGCGCGCCTTTAATACCCTCCATCATGAAGCTCCCATATTCATGAAATCACCCGCGTCGTGGCAAAAGCAGCCAGCGCCGCTTCACGCGATTGCTTTACATCAACAATGGGCTTTGGATAGTCCTTGCCAAGCGTTATACCAGCCACCTGTAATTCTAATGCGGGCGCTTCCCATGGGCTAAATAAGTACTTGTTTGGCAAATTCGCCAGTTCAGGCACAAAGCGGCGTGTATAACTGCCATCAGCATCAAATTTTGTACCTTGCGTTATCGGATTGAACACCCGGAAATAAGGTGCCGCATCAGCACCACAACCGGCAATCCATTGCCAACCAGCACTGTTATTGGCAAGGTCGGCATCAACAAGACAATCCCAGAACCACGCTTCGCCATGATGCCAATGTAATAGTAAATTCTTGACCAGAAATGATCCGACAATCATCCGCACGCGATTATGCATATAGCCTGTTTCCCATAGCTCGCGCATACCAGCATCAATGATTGGATAACCTGTTTGTCCCTGTTGCCAGGCACGCAGGTTTTTGTCATTGCTTTGCCACGGGAAGTTATCAAATTTTGATTGCAGATTTTGCCGTGGCAAATGCGGAAAATGATACAGCAGTGAATGCGAAAATTCACGCCAGCCAAGCTCGGATAAAAACACATCTATATCATTGTCAAAACCAGCCTGATCGCGCGTTTCGATTGCCGCATACCAGGCCATATTGGGCGATATTTCGCCCCAATGCAAATGTGCTGAAAGCCGTGACGTGTTTGGACGTGCTGGAAAATTGCGGCCATCCTTATAGCCTTTCAGCCCGGCATCGATAAAATCATAAAGCCGGGCTAACGCTGCCGCCTCACCAATCTGCCAATGGGGTGCCATTTTCAATCCCCAATCACGATCAGGAAGCAGACCAAGCGCATCAATCGACAATGACTGGTCAGGTACGGGAACCAGCTTCATGGTCTCGGGTTTGGCCAGCGGTAAACGGGGTGGTGCCGCATTAAGGCATCCGCGCCGATAAAATGGTGTAAAGACACGATACGGCGTGCCATCTCCTTTTAAAACTGTCCACGGTTCCCATAATAAAGATCCATTAAAACTTTCAACCTGAATATTGTTATTTGTCAGATTTGTTTTCAGAACTTTGTCGCGGGCTATGCGCCATGGCTCATAACAACGGTTCCAGAACACACCCGATGCACCAACCTTGGCAACAAGCTTGGGAATAATATCAACAGGGTCACCGCGCATCACACATAAGTTGCCATCCAGCGATTTGTTCAGCGCCGTCAACGCATGATGAAGCCACCATCGTCCAGCCGCACCTGTTTTATGCTCACCAGCATTATCATCATCAAGAATAAATAACGGCAGAACATCACCAGCCTGCACCGCGGCAACCAGAGACGGATTATCTGCCAGCCGTAAATCTTGTCGAAACCAGTGAATATTGATAGATGACGCCATAGTAACTCTTTTCTAAAACCCGTATGAACACGTCTAATATGTAAGATCAAAAGAATACGAAACAACGTGTCTCGATACTTTGGCGCGGCGCGGCATCGGCGGCGGCTGATGGATCATCAAAAGCACTATGGATTGTAAAGCGCGCCCTGCCATCAGTTGCCGAGTCATAGGTTTTGATCAATGCTACCTCATTCATCGTCATTGCCGGAAAGTAAAACCAGCAATGTTTGGGATTGTGCAAGGCATATTGAATTTCGCCAATGCGATCACTTGAAAGCCGTTTTATTGGCACCAGATCGTCAATGGCAACACTTGTTGAGTCGCAAAAGGCCATTGGAAAGGTTTCAACCGAACCAACGATTGATCGCCATACATTAACAATCGCAAAGCGTTTCTGAAGCCGGGCTTCAGCCTGATCAGGCAAAAGATCACGAAGCCTTTGCGGTGCTGAAAAGTCTGTATAATCATTATGGATAACTGATGCTGGTTCTCGCGACTTGACTGCTTTACGTAAATTGTCTGATGCTGCCCGGCGTGTATGATCGAAAATATGCACCTGATCCGCGCCCGTGACTGTGCGCACCAGATCCTTGACTTCGGCTTCGTAAATGTCATTGACCAACAGATCATCATAAAAATCACTGACGGCACTAGGCTGGGCGACAAGCTGAAACCCTTCGCGATCAATATGAAAATTATGACCCCGCCCATTCGCAATTTCGACATCGACGATATTATATTCGCCAGGATGCGTTGCGGCCACTCCGCCTGCCTGTGATGCAACAAATTCTGCTACTGACTCGCGTGACGCAATATATTGCAACGGGGCTATTACTGACATCCGTTCCACATCAAATTCCAGACATAACGTTAAAACCTATCTATCTTCACCATAGGTAATCGCTTTGTCAAAGTAGCAATTAAGATTAGAATATAGTTTCCATACAAATACACCCCTTCAGAAGGCGGGCATTGATGCACGCATTTAACAGACTATCAACCGAATGGCAGGCAACATTGCTGATGCTTGTGGCCATGTTGCTATTCACGGTCATGGGGGTATTTATTCGGCTGGCGTCACAAGTGATTCCGGTTATGGAAGTGGTGTTTTTCCGTAACTTCCTTGGTGCGTTAATCCTTTTACCTCTGATTATGCGATCCGGCATAAAGACGATCAAAATGGTACGTCCAAGCCTGTTTATATATCGAGGCATGATTAATTTTGTGGGTATGGCTGCCGGATTTACCGCCGTGACCTTAATTCCCCTTGCCGAAGCCACAGCACTCAATTTTACCTGCCCACTTTTTATTACCCTTGGCGCAGCTATGTTTCTGGGCGAGGTCATCCGCATTCGGCGGATCATCGCAATCATTGTCGGTTTTTGTGGAACATTACTAATCTTACAACCTGGCATTAGCGATATATCAGTTGGTGCCATGCTTGCATTGGTTGGCGCTTTATCTGTTGCAGGCGCCAGCCTGTTGGTCAAAAAGATGACTGAAACCGAGTCTGTAAATGCCATTGTTATGTGGATGGTTGCTATTCAGGCACCAATATCATTTGTGCCGGCCTTCTTCGTCTGGCAATGGCCCGATATGTATGGATGGTATCTTCTGATCAGCCTGACTTTGGCGGCAACAATTGCACATATATGTTTTACCCGCGCTTGTGTGCTTGTCGAAATAACCAGCTTGCAGCATCTCGAATTTATAAAACTACCTTTTGCCGCGTTGATTGCTTGGTTTATCTTCAGCGAAGTCCCAGATATTTGGACATGGATAGGTGGCGCCGTAATTTTTCTATCAACTGCCTATATAACGCATCGTGAATCACAGGCACATAGATCATTGCGGCCTAATCACGGCATCAAAGAAAGCAAACTATAGGCGTTTCATAGCCTAATCAGCCGTTTCGACATCCCAATATAGCGGCACGCCACAGTCAAAAATCGTAACATTGCCTTCGGGTGTCTTACGTGCATCTGGATATATCACCGGATCATCACGGCGTATCAGATTAATATACGTATCATTGGGTGCCAGCTGATAAAAGGCTGGACCATTCAACGACGCAAAAGCCTCAAGATGCGCCAGCGCGTCTGCCTGTTCAAAAATATGTGCAAGACATGACATCGTATTCGGCGCGGTATAGATGCCAGCACATCCGCATGCTGATAATTTGGCAGCATCCAGATGCGGCGCGCTATCCGTCCCCAGAAAGAATGAAGCCGAGCCTGAGGTGGCAGCCGCAATAAGCGCGCGACGGTGCGTTTCCCGCTTGGCAACAGGCAAACAATAATTATGTGGACGTATCCCGCCAACCAGAATGTCATTACGGTTGATGAACAAATGATGTGTCGTGATTGTTGCGGCAATATTATCGCCACCATCAGTCACATAATCGACGCCTTCACTTGTCGTCACATGCTCAAGCACGACACGCAATGTCGGCACTCGTGCCCGAAGTGGCGATAGAACACGTTCAATGAAAACCGCCTCGCGATCAAATATATCGACTTCTTTATCAGTTACCTCACCATGCACACATAATGGCAAGCCAATGTCGGCCATGCGTTCCAATACCGGCATCACCTTGTCAAAGTCACGTACACCCGACGCCGAATTGGTTGTTGCCCCTGCTGGATATAATTTAACCGCATGCACAAGGCCAGCCTCAGCCGCCAACGCCACATCATCTGGATTGGTTGTTTCTGTCAGATAGAGCGTCATCAATGGTGCAAAATCAGCATGAAGCGGACACGCCGCCATAATACGATCACGATAGGCCGCAGCATCTTTTGCTGTCACCACAGGCGGCACCAGATTGGGCATAATGATCGCGCGGCCAAAATGCCGTGTTGTATCCGCGATCACCGCCTGTAGCATATCACCATCGCGCAGATGTAAATGCCAGTCATCAGGGCGGCGGATTGTCAATTTGGTCTGCATGGTAAATGGCTCACTTAACTAGACATATGCTTAATAAATATCGATCCAACATTGTGGCTGGATGCCCTTAACGCTAGACATTCAGCAATAGATATTCACGTTCCCACGGGCTGATAACTTCCAAGAATTCATCAGCTTCGGCACGTTTGACCTCGACGAATAATTTGACAAATTCTTCACCAAGCACTGGATGCAATGCCTTGGCCTTTTCCAGCACATCAAGTGCTACGTCAAGATTTTTGGGCAGCGTTTCAAGCCCCTCACCACTCACATTACGCGGCTTTGTCGGCCGCCTTTCTTCCTGCAAACCAAGCCATATAGATGCCAGCGTCGCGGCGATCGCCAGATATGGATTTGCATCAGCACCGGGAATACGGTTTTCGATCCGCCGATTGGCCTGTTCGCCAAATGGAACACGCAAGCCAACAGTACGGTTATCAACACCCCATGCCAAATTCGCTGGCGAGTCCTCGGCACCTGTTCGGCGCCTATATGAATTTACATAAGGTGCCATCAAGGCCATGGCGCCAACCAGATAACGTTGCATGCCAGCCAGCGCATAATAAAAGGCGTCACTATCTGACCCGTCATCATTCACAAAAATATTCTTGCCCGTTTTCTTGTTCTTGATTGAGCTATGAATATGCATCGAACTGCCTGGCTGATCCTGCATCGGCTTGGCCATAAAGGTTGCGTGAACATTGTGATTAAGTGCGGTCTGGCGCACCGTACGTTTGAACAGAAACGCCTGATCTGCCAACTCCAAAGCATCGCCATGATTGAAATTTATTTCCATCTGGGCGGCACCCGATTCATGGCTCAGCGTATCAACATCAAGCCCCTGCGCTTCGCAATGGTCATAGATTTCTTCAAAAAGCGGATCAAATTCGTTAACCGCATC
>JABJBD010000095.1 GCA_018668795.1 Candidatus Puniceispirillum sp.
ACCAGAAAACCTTCCTTGATGTCGGCAATCATATCAGCGCGCGATAAAGTGCCGTTCTCCAGAAAAAAGTTGCTGGCGGATGGGGATGGTGCACCGCCCATTGACCGGCGTGCGTTTCCTGTAGGTATCATCTCCAGCTTGGCGGCTGATGCCAGATCAAGGAACCAGCCTGTCAAAACGCCATCTTTGACCATAAGACGTCTGCTGACAGATAAACCTTCGCCGTCAAACAAACGTGACCCCATCCCGCGCGAACGCAGAGGATCATCAATGAAATTCAACCCTTTGCTGGCTATCTGCTCACCAAGGCTGTCTTTAAGAAAGCTGGTGCCGCGCGCGATTGCCGCACCATTAATGGCACCTGCCAGAGTGCTGACAATTGATGACGAAACACGTTGATCATAGATAACCGGAAATTGTCCTGTTTTTGGCTTGCTGGCACCAAGACGCGACAATGTACGTTTTGCTGCACTATGTCCAATGGCATCTGGGGCGTCCAGATCTTCGGCAAATACGGCGGCGCTATAGTCGTAATCACGCTCCATCTGACCGTCTTTTTCGGCAATCACAACGGCTGAAACGCCAGATGAAGACCGTTTATAGCTTGCTGAAAACCCGTTGCTGGTAGCGATCAGCACATTGACCACACCAAAACTGGCAGAAGCGCCATCGGAATTGGTGATGCCTTTATGTGATAAGGCGGCATCTTCAGCCTGCTTGGCACGCTCGGTTAATGTTTCAACACTGGTTTCGGTCGCATCAAACATATCGAGTTCAGGAATATCCGATGCCAGTTCCTCAGCTTTGGCAAGCCGTACGTAGGGGTCTTCAGGTGCCAGCTTGGCCATGGCTACGGCACGTTCTGCCAGCTGCTTTATGGTATCGCTATCAAGCTGGCTGGTTGAAATCGATGCTGTGCGTTGCCCCACAAAGACGCGCATGCCGACATCATAATCTTCGGATCGTTCGGCGGCTTCGACTTTGCCAAGGCGGATATCGACACTATTGCCTTCACCTCGCGCTAGTGTGGCGTCAGCTCCATCGGCGCCTGCGGCTTTAGCGGCATCAAGAAGTTCGGAAATTAGATTTTGTTCATGTGTTTTCATGTCTTATCAGATAACCCGCCCGCGTTCAGTTTTCAACTGTCCAGCGTAAAGCGGGTCTTAAAAATTGAATCAGTTGAAGCTTTTTCATTTTCCGTTTATGACTGCCGCATGATCTATAACATTTTTATCGATGGTGAAGCTGGCACCACCGGCTTGAAAGTGGCGTCTCGGTTGGCGTCGCATCCGCATGTGCATGTGCTGCATCTTGATGCTGCTGTGCGCAAGGATATGTCAGCGCGCCTTGACATGATGGCCAAAGCCGATGTGGCAATCCTATGTTTGCCTGATGCCGCCGCAATAGACGTTGCTAAAGCCGCCAGCACTATGGATGTTTGTCTGATCGATGCGTCAACAGCGCACCGGACTAACCCTGATTGGGCATACGGTTTTGCCGAAATGGATGCTGAACAACGTCATGCGTTGGCATCATCAAAACGCATATCAAACCCCGGATGTTATCCAACAGGTTTGATTGCCTTGCTTCGGCCTTTGATAAATTCGGGAATAATCCCACCTGATGCAGATATAACGGTTCCCGCTGTCAGTGGTTATAGCGGGGGTGGCAACGCCATGATAGCGATGCACGAAGCTGGAGATCTAGCTCCACATCTGGCCTATGCCACGGATTTAGCGCATAAGCATGTGCCCGAAATGCAGCTATATGCCGGCCTTGATAAAGCACCATTATTTATGCCATCGGTTGGTAATTTCTATGCTGGCATGCTGGTACATTTGCCGCTTCACGCACATCAATTCAGCACGCCACCAACCGCATCGTCACTCTATAATCTACTACGTGACTGGTATGCAGATAGTGCCCTTGTGGCTATGGGTGCGGATCGTGCCAATGATCTTGGTGGCCAGACCTCTATGGCCGCTGATAGTTTGGCAGGGCAGAACAATATGGAATTGTTTGTTTTTGCCAATAAGGACGAAAGCCAGTTCTGGCTTACAGCGCGGCTTGATAATCTTGGAAAAGGCGCGTCGGGTGCGGCTGTCCAGAATATGAACATCGCGCTTGGCATTGCGGAAGATACCGCTCTTGTCTGATAACGCACGGCAATCTGGCCATCCTTCTAATCAAGTCAAACAGCTTGATGCCGCGCTTTATTTGCCGCAACAAACCGAAATTGATCGTGCATTGCGCTATCCATATGACGCGCCAACAGGTGCTTTTGTGCTTGATTGTGGGCATTTGCGTCCATTGCATGATGCTGGGATACTGACTGGGCGAACTGCGGTTTTATCGGTGGGGTCGAATCGGGCACCTGTGCAACTTCTCCGAAAGTTTGGCAAAGATGCTGTTGTGCCTGTCACGCCTGCCACCCTGCATGATTGTGATATCGTTCATGTCGCCATGTTGGGCTATTACGGGGCGGTGCCATGTACAGCCTTTCCTTCACTAGGATGCCATGTGCGCTTGAACGTAGCGTGGCTTGATGCTGATCAATTAGCTGAAATGCATCGCACCGAGGCTGTTGGTATAGCTTATGATTATGTCCGCTTTTCCAAAGATGCTGTCACGCATTTGCAGATTCCCGAAGCCAATGGTTATGTTGTTTCTGCCGATACACCTCTTTTTGGCTATAACGCCCGTGCAGGCGTTCTTGATATAGGCAACGGTATGCCAGCAGCGTTGCCCACTATTACATCTGAAGGGCGCTGGTTTTCAGCCTTTACCCAAGCCGAGGCGGCAACCTTTGTCCGGCGGTTATGCCAACATAATGATGCGCGCGATCACGCCTCATTTGTTGCCGATATGCGGGTAGATAAACTGGCGCGTGATACCATTCGTGAAGTGCTGTCGGCACATGCTCTTTTTGCAACAAATTCGCCTTGGTCAGTGATCGATATTGAATGCGACGATCTGGACGCGTTTCTATAGGCCTACTCGCATTACATGATCGGCAACGGTAAAGACAGTCAAAATCAGCCCGGCATTACGATTTGATTTGAACAGACGTAATGCCATAGCTGGATCATGTGCATCAAGCTGGCGTAATTGATGCGCCAGATGCAATCCCATCAGGCTGACTCCTGCAAACCATAACCCAAATCCAGTTGCCAAATAAAACCCGCTTGATAGCAATAAAATGGCAATTGCATAGGCGATACCTACCCCTTTATGCAGATTTTCGCCTAACCCAAGGGCAGATGATTTAACGCCGCTTAAGCGATCATCGACCATATCTTGAACGGCATAAATTGTATCATAGCCAAACACCCACGCGACGCTTCCGGCATAGATAATCCAGAATGCTAGTGCTGGCGCGTGATTAGTTGCCGCCGCAACGCCAAGTGGCACCCCCCAAGCAAAAGTCAGCCCAAGGACAAATTGTGGAAACCATGTCACCCGTTTGGCAAGTGGATATAATGCGACCAGCGGTAATGATCCAATGCCAATGAAAATGGCCATCGGTGGTAATTGCACAAGCACCGCAAGTCCGATACATCCAAGGCAAACAAGAAACATAAACGCCATGCCCATACTGATAGTGCCAGCGGCAAGCGGGCGTGACTGTGTGCGTTCAATTTTAATGTCGATATCTCTGTCCCACATGTCATTGATAACGCAACCAGCCGCGCGCATGGTAATCGCCCCAATCATGAACAGCACCATTAACAAGCCCATCTGCCCTATATCATTAACGGCAACGGGAATTACCCACCATGCAGGTAACAGCAAAAGCCACCATCCAATAGGCCGATCTAACCGTGCCAGATAGATATAGGGATGCCATCCTTTTGGAAGGCTTTGCCACCAGCCAAGAAGCTGTATATCGGTATGGCTAGGCTGGCCTTGTGGTGAATTTGTTTGTGCTTTGCTCATGATTTACCATTATTGGCTTCGCGCGCACTAATCAAGTACCCACTGATTGCATCTACCTAATTAGCATATTGAAATTGACATATTGAATTGTTTCATCAAGGTGGCTACTTACTGCCTATGAAGCCGACTCAGGAAAATCAAACACCCAAAGCACGCCTATATGTTGACGCGCCATTGCGCACAGGCGATTTGGTCACTGTTAGCAAGGAACAGGCACATTATCTGGGTAATGTCATGCGCTTGCCGATGGGGGCAAAAATTGCTCTGTTTAACGGACAGGATGGTGAATGGCATGGTGTGATCGCCACGCTTGGTAAACAGGGCGCACAGATTGAATTAACCCATCAATCACGACCACAAACGAACAGTCCTGATTTATGGCTCCTTTTTGCACCAGTGAAAAAGGCACGTCTTGATTTTATTGCGCAAAAAGCAAGTGAGCTTGGCGTGAGCCGGATTTGGCCAGTTCGCACTGATTTTTGCCAGATTTCGCGGGTAAAGGATGAACGTCTAGCGGCAAATGCCATCGAAGCCGCTGAACAAACCGAACGACTTGATATTGCCAGAATCATGAATTTTGACAAATTAACCACGGTACTTTCCGACCTCGAAGATGATCGTCTATTGATCTGGTGTGACGAAGCAAACGCTGGGGTGGCAAAACACAATATCACCACCGCTTTAGCGGCGATTGACGCGCCAAAAAAGGCGGCCATTCTGATTGGGCCTGAAGGTGGATTTTCGCCTGCCGAACGTAAAATCTTGACGCAAATAGATAATTGTCTAACAACTTCATTAGGTCCACGTATTTTACGCGCGGACACAGCGGCCATTGCGGCACTGGCTTGCTATCAGGCAATTTGTGGTGACTGGCGTTAGATATGATAATCCAGATGACTTTTAGACCGAATCGAGGACAAGATTATGACCAATAATGGCGTGCCGCTTTCGGACAAACAACAGATGATAGACTGGGTTGCCAAAGGTGCTGGGCCTGCCGATACATGGCGTATTGGAACCGAGCATGAAAAATTCCTGTTTTACCGCGATGATCTGCGTCCGGTTACGTATGACGGTGAAAATGGTGTTCGCGTTATGCTGAATAACCTTCGTGCGCGTCTTGGCGAAAAAGCACAGCCAATCATGGAGCATGGCAACATCATCGGCATTACGGATGGCATGGGTGGCTCGGTAACGCTGGAACCTGGAGGTCAGTTGGAACTCTCAGGTGCGCCGCTGGAAAACCTGCATCAGACATGTGCAGAAACAGGGCGGCATCTCAAACATATGCGCGCGGTGTGCGATGCGCTTGGTATTGGTATGCTAAGCCTTGGTTTTAACCCCAAATGGGGACGTGATGATATTAACTGGATGCCCAAGGGGCGCTACAAAATCATGCGTGACTATATGCCAAAAGTCGGCTCACTTGGCCTTGATATGATGTTGCGGTCATGTACCGTTCAGGTCAATCTTGATTATGCTGACGAAGAAGACATGCGGCGCAAATTTCGTACATCACTGGCCTTACAACCGGTGGCTACGGCATTATTTGCCAATTCTCCATTCAAAGATGGTGCCCCATCCGGATTGGTTTCGACGCGCGCGCATGTTTGGACTGATACTGATAATGCGCGTTGTGGTGTGCCTGCTTGTGTATTTGATCCGGCGTTTGGCTATGAACAATGGATTGATTATATTCTTGATGTTCCCATGTATTTCTTGCATCGCGGTGATGATTATCTGGATGTTGCGGGCAAATCATTTCGTGACTTCATGGCCGGAACGCTTGCGGGATTTGAGGGGCAAACCCCAACAATGGGCGATTTTGAAGATCACGTCACCACAGCATTCCCTGAAGTGCGACTAAAGCAATTCATTGAAATGCGTGGTGCCGATGGTGGTTCATGGGGCAATATCTGTGCCTTGCCTGCTTTCTGGGTCGGGTTGTTATATGATGCTGATGCCTTGGCCGCCGCCGAGGCACTTGCAGCGCCGATCACTGCCAATGATGTTATGGAAGCAAGGCTTTCTGTTGCGCGTGACGGATTGAACGGAAAACTGGCGCATTATGATGTGTATGATCTGGCGACCCAGCTTGTTGATATTGCCCGTGCTGGGCTGCATCGGCGCGGTATTCTTGATAGTGGCGGCAATGATGAAACTGGATTTTTGAGCCCGCTACAGAACATTCTGCGCACGCGCAAGACCTATGCAGATGAAATGCTGATCCGCTATCATGGGGCATGGAATCAATCTGTTGATCCGGCCTTTATTGAGCATATTTATTAACAGCCCTCTATTCCGGCAACATATCAGCCCCCATATAAACAAAGAATATAATATCCGGCCAGAAAGTTTACTGACAAACATGTTTGCGCTTCTGCTTGTTGTTTTTATTAATTTTGTCGGTATTGGCGCCTTGATTCCTATATTGCCCTTTACCGTTGTTGATACGCTTGGCCAATCGGCAACGGTGATGACAGCATTGCTAGCATCCTTTGCCTTGGCGATGTTTGTGGCCAATCCTATACTTGGCTGGTTATCTGACAGGATTGGGCGGCGTTCGGTACTTGTTGTGTCGCTATTTATTGGCGCATTGGCACATGTCTGGTTCGCCTTTTCGACTGACATTATTCATATGTTTGCCGCACGAATTCTAGCGGGTCTGGCTGCTGGCAATACAGGGGTCATTCAAGCCATTATTGCCGACCGGGTTAAATCGGAAGACCGCGCCAAATATATGGGACTTCTTGGTGCGGCGATTGGCACTGGTTTTGTCGCTGGTCCAGCGCTTGGTGGTATCCTCAGCGGCCTTGGTGGTGGCCCGCTTCATCAGGCACCATTCCTTGTGGCGGCTATATTTTCGGTGATTGCGTTCGGTCTGGCGCTTCGTCTTAGCGAGACAACCATTGCCGCGCCTGTCAATAATGCGCCTCAAACTAAAACGCCTTTAACGCGCCGTATTGGTGATATCCTGGCAAGCCCGCTGGCGCTTTATGCGATTGCCTATTTCTGTCTTAACTTGGCCTTTGCTCAGGTTGAAGCGTCCTTTGTGCTTTTGCTGAAAGACTATCTTGATTTTGATGCGCGTGCGACAGGCTGGCTCTTCACCTATGTGGGCGTCTGTATTGTAATGATTCAGGCAGGTTTGATTAATCCGGTTGTGCGTAAATTTGGCGAGGTGGGTACCATTGCGATTGGTGCCATTCTGCTGGCAACAGGCCAAGGCATGATCGTGCTGATGTCTTTGGATATGTTTTTTGGGAATGCGTTCCCGCTTGCACAGATACTTCTGGCAACAACGGCGGTCTGTTTTGGTTATGCGCTTAGCAACCCGTCCCTGACTGCCGCCGTCAGCAATATTGCTGATAGGAATGTGATGGGTGGGTCGCTTGGCACCGTTCAGGGTTTTGGATCATTAGGACAGGTATTTGGCCTTGTCATTGCAGGGCCATTATACGAGCTTGGTGGTGCGCATTATTCCTTTGGTGTTGGCACAATTGTGACAATTTTATTGCTTGCCCTTGTTACACAGCTAGTGCGCCCAAACCGTTCACAAACCAACTAGGCCGCTTCGGTTCCCCCAACAGTAATTCCACCCATCTTGACAGTTGGCTGGCCAACGCCTACGGGAACGCTCTGGCCTGATTTGCCACATGTGCCGATGCCACTATCAAGTGCGGTATCATTGCCGATCATGCTGATCTTTGACATAGCGTCAGGACCATTGCCGATCAGGGTTGCACCCTTGACTGGGGCGCCGATTTTTCCGTTTTCAACCAGATAGGCCTCGGCCGCAGAAAACACAAATTTCCCTGATGTAATATCAACCTGACCCCCGCCAAAATTCACCGCATATATACCCTTTTTGATTGAGGCGACAATCTCTTGCGGATCATCTTTACCGTTTTCCATGTAGGTGTTTGTCATCCGTGGCATGGGGGCGTGTTCGTAGGATTCGCGACGACCATTGCCAGTTGCATCTACGCCCATAAGCCGCGCATTCTGTCGATCCTGCATATATCCTTTTAGAATACCATCTTCGATCAGAACGTTGCGTTTGCTTGGTGTGCCTTCATCATCTACCGTGATCGAACCTCGGCGATCAGCAATTGTGCCATCATCGATAACAGTAACACCTTTGGACGCAACCTGTTCGCCAACACGGCCACTAAATACGGATGTGCCTTTGCGATTGAAATCGCCTTCCAGACCATGGCCAACAGCTTCATGCAACATCACGCCTGGCCAGCCCGATCCCAGCACTACTTCCATTTCGCCAGCTGGTGCGGCAATCGAATCAAGATTGAGCACTGCCATACGCAAGGCTTCGTCAATTTGCGCTTTCCAGATCGCGGGTTGCATATAATCGGTAAACATTACCCGGCCACCAGCACCTGTGCCACCTGATTCCATGCGGCCATTCTGTTCGACAACGACATTAACGCCCAGACGCACAAGCGGGCGGATATCGGCAACACGCATGCCATCGCTACGCATGATTTGGACAGCTTGCCATGAACCGGCAAGGCTGGCGCTTACCTGAACAACGCGCGGGTCGGCAGCGCGCGCATAGGCATCCATTTCCTGCAAAAGTGCAATTTTGTCTTCAAACGGCGTGTGATTGAGCGGGTTGGCGTCAGAATATAGAGGTTGGTTAGCGCCAGCCGCAGGACCAACAGACAAGGTGCCGTTATAACCGCTGGTGACAGCTTTGACACTGGCAGCGGCGCGGCGCAAAGCATCTTCGCTCAACTCACCTGCATGGGCATAGCCATGCGCTTCCCCAGCGATCGCGCGCAAACCAAAGCCGCTTGACTGGTCATAACTGGCAGATTTCAAACGACCATCATCAAATAATAATGTCTCGGCATGGCGCATTTCCATGAAAAGCTCACCATCATCGGCGCCAGACAGCGCATCTCGCACAACGGCTTCAGCCTGATCAGGATCAAGCCCGGTGCGGGTAAAAAAGATGTCATTTGTTTGTGCAAGCATATCCATTGTGTGTCCAAGCATTTCAATATGTTGTTCGAATCGGTGATCTAAGGATGTGTCTAGAGAATGGGGCAGAAACCATCAAATTTCAAGGGAAAGCCATGGACTATATTGCTGGATGCACCTGCATAATTTAGCAAAAAAGCCAAAAACTGAAAAAAAGATAAAAATTATAGCGACAGGCTGCCGCACGGGGCTATCATCTTGTGTTGAAACAGTCTAAATAAACGATGTTCTGGTAATCATTTATGATCTGCGAACATGCTTATTGATCTTATATGGATCTCGATATTTGTGGGAGAAAAATCCATGCCGTCTTTGTCTAACATCTTGTTGGATCTAAAAACTGGTTCGCGCCGCGCTTGTCTAGCGCCCTTTGCCGTTGCGATGAGCAGCTTTGTTGGAATTGTTGTTGCTACTAGCAACATGGCACATGCAGCTGTACCCCAGCCCTGGCAAATGGACTTGCAGCCGCCTGCTGGCAGCATCGCCGAAATGGCGACGGATCTTCATAATCTTCTACTGGTGGTGATTACGGCCATTACACTTTTTGTGCTTGGCTTGTTGCTTTATGTTGGCGTCAAATTCCGCGCCAAGGCCAATCCTGTTCCTTCGCGGACATCGCATAATGCTGTAATCGAAGTTCTGTGGACTGTTATTCCGGTACTTATTCTTGTTGGTATCGCCATTCCGTCATTTCGCCTTCTTTATTATATGGACCGCACTAATGAAACCGATATGGTGATCAAGGTAACGGGCAACCAATGGTACTGGAACTATGAATATCCGGATGATGGTGTCGCTTTTGATAGCTATCTAGTCGAAGAAGCTGATCTTCAGCCGGGCCAGATACGAATGCTTTCTGTTGATAATCCCCTTGTCGTGCCTGAAAATACGCGGATCAAACTGCTTATTACGGGTAATGATGTGATGCATTCGTTCTTTGTGCCATCACTAGCTGTTCAGATGTACGCCTTTATCGGCCGTACCAACGAAGCATGGATCGATGTGCCAGTTGGCGCCAACACCTATTATGGTCAGTGTAATCAGATTTGTGGCATTAACCATGCCTATATGCCGATCGAAGTGAAGTCATTGCCAAAGGATGAATATGCGGCATGGCTGGCGAACGCCAAGCAAGAATTTGCAAGCGCTGATGCTGTCATACCGTCAATTGGAAACCTTGCATCTGAAACAACTGTTGTAGCGTTAGCCAAATAACGCAATCGAAGAGGAAATTAATATGAGTGCGCAAGCCCACGCCCACGCTGATCACGGTGCCCCTTCAAGTTTTGTGCGCCGTTGGCTTTATTCAACAAACCACAAAGACATCGGTACTATGTATCTGGTGTTCTCAATTCTTGCTGCCTTTATCGGTGGTGGCCTTTCGGTCTATATGCGTATGGAATTGATGGAACCTGGCGTTCAATATATGGCTGATGGGCATGTATGGAACGTGTTCACCACCGCGCATGGCCTTATCATGGTGTTTTTTGTTGTCATGCCTGGGTTGATTGGTGGTTTTGGTAACTGGTTTGTGCCCATCATGATTGGGGCGCCGGACATGGCTTTCCCTCGGATGAATAACATCAGCTTTTGGTTGCTTCCGCCGTCATTTATTTTGCTATTGCTGTCAGCTGTCATGGATGGTGGTGCGGGTGTTGGCTGGACGATTTATCCGCCTTTATCTTCATCTTCTGGTACGCCAGGCATGTCGATGGATCTGGCGATTTTCTCACTTCATCTAGCAGGTGCATCATCAATTCTGGGTGCCGCGAACTTCATCACAACGATCTTCAATATGCGTACACCAGGCATGACATTGCGCAAGATGCCTTTGTTTGCATGGTCAATGTTGATCACTGCGTTTTTGCTATTATTGGCGGTTCCGGTTCTGGCTGGTGCAATCACCATGCTGTTGACGGATCGTAATTTTGGCACAACCTTCTTCATCCCTGAGGGTGGTGGTGATCCAATCTTGTTCCTGCATTTGTTCTGGTTCTTTGGTCATCCTGAAGTTTACATCATGATTTTGCCAGCCTTTGGTATTGTCAGTCATATCGTATCGACATTTTCAAAGAAGCCTGTTTTCGGCTATCTGGGGATGGCCTATGCCATGGTTTCGATTGGCTTTGTCGGCTTTATCGTTTGGGCACACCATATGTACACAGTCGGTATGAGCGTTGATACGCGCGCCTATTTCACGGCCGCTACTATGGTCATAGCGGTGCCTACAGGCGTTAAGATCTTTTCATGGATTGCAACAATGTGGGGCGGATCGATTTCATTCCGCACGCCTATGCTATGGGCAATTGGCTTTATCTTCTTGTTCACCCTTGGTGGGGTGACAGGTGTGGTTCTGTCGAATGCGGGTCTTGATGTGGTTCTGCATAACACCTATTACGTGATCGCCCATTTCCATTAT
This sequence comes from Candidatus Puniceispirillum sp., assembly GCA_018668795.1. Lineage (GTDB taxonomy): Bacteria > Pseudomonadota > Alphaproteobacteria > Puniceispirillales > Puniceispirillaceae > Puniceispirillum. Next base: position 11,360 of record JABJBD010000095.1, read on the forward strand.
GTGCTCTCGCTTGGTGCTGTGTTTGGTTTGTTTGCTGGTTTCTATTACTGGTTCCCGAAAATGACTGGTTATGAATATTCGGAAACACTTGGCAAGTTGCATTTCTGGATCACCTTCATTGGTGTGAACCTGACCTTTTTCCCAATGCATTTTCTGGGTCTGGCAGGTATGCCGCGTCGTTACATCGATTATCCGGATGCGTTTGCTGGCTGGAATATGGTCGCGTCAATCGGTTCATTTATCGGTGCGTTTGGTGCGATTTTGTTCCTGTTCGTCATTGCCGAGGCCTTTTATGCAAAGCGTCGTTCTGCTGATAATCCATATGGCGAAGGCGCGACAACGCTGGAATGGCAGGTTGCGTCACCGCCGCCGTATCATACCTTTGATGAGCTTCCAAAGGTCAAATAACCCTTTCATGGTAAGCTATTAAGCTTGTCATGACAAAAGAGGAAAACGTGATGTCAGTCACATCGGATCATCAAATCGCGTCACCTACCGACGGCTTTAGCGGGCCGTCGGTTGGCGACTTCTGGGCATTGTTAAAGCCTCGGGTGATGAGTTTGGTTATTTTCACTGGTTTTGCGGGCATGTATCTGGCGCCTGGTTCATTACATCCTCTAGTTTTTGCTGTTTCATTATTTGCCATTGCCGCAGGTGCAGGTGCGTCGGGTGCCATAAATCAATGGTATGACCGCGATATTGATGCTGTCATGACACGCACAAAGAATCGTCCGATTCCAGCTGGTGTCATGATACCTGCCGAAGCCCTCACAATGGGGTTGGTCATATCGGCTTTATCGGTTTTACTGCTTGGACTTGCGGCCAACTGGCTTGCGGCGGGTCTGCTTGCTTTCACAATCTTTTTCTATGCGGTCATATACACAATCTGGCTAAAGCGTAGCACGCCGCAAAATATTGTCATCGGTGGTGCAGCTGGTGCCTTGCCTCCTCTGATTGGCTGGGCCGCTGTTACTGGCGGTATTTCAATAGAGCCGCTTTTGCTATTTGGTATCATTTTCATATGGACACCTCCCCATTTCTGGGCGCTGGCTTTGGTTAAAAATGACGATTACAAAGCCGCTGGCGTGCCTATGCTGCCGGTGGTTGCTGGGCACGATGAAACCCGCAAACAGATATTAATCTATTCGTTGATTCTGGCACCTCTGGCTGTGGTACCATCCTTTATCGGGATGGCATCATGGATTTATGGTGGGTTTGCATCGGTTGCTGGTGCGATCTTTGTTGCTATGTCATGGCGTATCTGGGCAAGCAAAAGCAATGTGTTGGCAATGCGCCTGTTTGCTTATTCGATCCTGTATCTGTTTCTTATATTTCTGGCTTTGGTTCTTGATCAATTCGTTGCGGGTATGGTGCTATGAGTGAACTAGACAAACAAGCTCCGATCCCGAAAACAGCTGAAGAGATGCAGCGTATGCGAAGAGGTCGTAATCTGGCTTTACTAGGCATCATTGTTGGGCTGGTTGTGTTGTTCTATGTGCTGACGCTGGTTAAAGTTGGCGGTGCATCATCATGAATATCCAGACTGTACCTGCGACATCCACTGCCAATGGCAACAAGCGCTTGCTAATGTGGCTTGGTTTATTGGTCGCGGGCATGGTTGGCTTGGCTTATGCTTCGGTACCGCTTTATGATCTATTCTGCCGGGTGACAGGCTATGGTGGCACCACGCAAATTGCCGAAAATGTGAATGAAGATATTGTGTATGACCATCCGGTGAAAGTCCGTTTTGATGCAAATGTGAATCCGGCGCTGAACTGGTCATTTGTGCCTGTTGACAAGCCGGTGACACTGAATCCAGGCGAAGAAGTTGTAATCAATTATCGCGCAACAAATCTAGCTGATACGCCAACAACAGGCACTTCGACATTTAATGTTACACCAGTCAAAGCTGGACAGTATTTTATGAAGCTTGATTGTTTTTGCTTTATCGAACAGACATTACAGCCTGGCGAGTCAGTTGATATGCCCGTTCGGTTTTTTGTCGATCCCGATATTGCAAAAGATGAAAATGCGTTGGATGTGAAAGAGATTATTTTATCATACACTTTCTTTCCAGCCCTAGAAGGTTGATTGTTTAAAGACTAGAATAGTCGTGGTGAGGTGGCTTTGCCTGAAACAGGTAGATGCCAGATTATAAGGAGACTAAAATGAGCGGTGCAAACAAACACCCGTACCATCTTGTAGAAGCCAGCCCATGGCCAGCAGTGGGGTCGGCGGCGGCCTTTACGATGGCAATGGGTGCCGTGATGTATATGCATGAAGTTGCGTATGGCACAGCCCTCTTGGGCGTTGGCTTTGCTTTGGTATTGCTGACTATGTTCATGTGGTGGCGCGATATTATTCGTGAAGCTGAATATCAAGGGCATCATACCCCGATCGTTCAAATCGGCATGCGCTACGGAATGATGCTGTTTATCGCCTCAGAAATCATGTTCTTTGTGGCTTTCTTTTGGGCGTTCTTTGACCGTGCCTTATTTCCGAATGATGGCATTTGGCCGCCTGAAGGAATCACTACTTTTGATCCGTTTGATCTGCCTCTTATCAACACCCTGGTTCTGCTTTTGTCGGGTTGTACCGTCACCTGGGCGCATCATGCTATGCAGCATGGCAACCGCAAGGATTTCATGAATGGTCTTGGCCTGACCGTTCTGCTTGGCATCAGCTTTACCGCATTACAGGCATTGGAATATGCGCATGCGCCATTTGGCTTTACAGACGGCGTCTATCCATCTGTATTCTACATGGCAACAGGCTTTCATGGTTTTCATGTGATCGTCGGTACATTGTTTCTGGCTGTATGCTGGTTCCGCGGTGCGGCTGGTCATTTCAC
>JABJBD010000144.1 GCA_018668795.1 Candidatus Puniceispirillum sp.
AACCCGCCTTATTTCGAAGGTATGAGCCTTGATGTGCCAGCTGGTGCCAGCGACATTGAAAATGGACGTATTCTGGCATTGCTTGGCGACTCGATCACCACCGATCATATTTCCCCAGCAGGGTCGATTGCGCGTGATACACCGGCGGCAGATTTTCTTACCGATCATCAGGTGCGTCCGGTTGACTTCAACTCGTTTGGGTCCAGGCGAGGCAATCACAAGGTCATGATGCGTGGCACCTTTGCCAATATCCGGCTAAAAAATATGGCCGCAGAGGGCACCACGGGTGGCTTTGCGCGGCATGTGCCGTCGGGTGATGTGGCACCGCTTTATGATGTGGCAATGCGCTATGCTGATGAAGGCACGTTGTTGATTGTCATTGGGGGCAAGGAATATGGCACTGGTTCCAGTCGTGACTGGGCGGCCAAAGGCACGCGTCTTCTGGGCGTAAAGGCTGTGATTGCTGAAAGCTTTGAGCGTATTCACCGCTCGAATCTGATCGGAATGGGCGTTTTGCCTTTACAGTTCCCTGATGGTGTTGGCCGCGAAAGCCTGGGTCTTGATGGTACCGAAAGCGTGTCCTTGACAGGTCTTGCTGAGGGCGTCTCGGCAGGCATGCAGGTACAAGCGACCTTTACCAATGCTGCTGGCGCAAGCCAGAATGTAACGCTTCTGGCACGAATCGATACTGATGGTGAAGCCACCTATTTCAAAAATGGCGGTATTCTCCATTACGTTCTGCGCCAACTGGCCGCGGCCTAAGTTCGCGTCATACGCAAAAGCCTTATGACTAAATCAAACAAAACCCCGTCGGCACCTCCGGCGGGGTTTTGTTTGACCACCTAAGCGATTTCACATGCATAGCTGTTAAAATGCCTGTAGGCTTTGCATATTAACGTGTTTACCTTGTTCCTAACCTGTTTACTTCAATCGATCTTTCCATGGCGCGCAGCTCAGCCGAAAATGTGACTTTGGTTCTTGGGCCAACCAATACGGGCAAGACGCATCTCGCGCTTGAGCGGATGACGGGCTATGCCAGCGGTATAATTGGATTTCCCCTGCGGCTTTTGGCGCGCGAAAATTATGATCGGCTGGTGGCGCGCCTTGGCGCTGCCAAGGTGGGGTTGATAACCGGGGAAGAACGGATCATTCCGGCATCGGCGCGCTATATTTGTGCGACTGTTGAATCGATGCCCGAATCCCTGACCCTATCGGCACTTGGCGATGGGGCAGCGGCATTACCTGACCGCAGGTTCGAATTTGTTGGCGTTGATGAAATACAGCTCGCTGGCGACCGCGAACGTGGCCATGTCTTTACCGACCGAATCATGCACGCCCGCGGCCTGTTTGAAACGATATTTATGGGCGCCGAAACGGCGGCACCTCTGTTGCGGCAATTATTACCTGAAGCCAAGATTGATTATCGCCAGCGCATGTCACAATTATCCTATAGCGGACCCAAAAAGCTCACCCGTCTGCCACGGCGTTCGGCGGTAGTGGCTTTTTCGGCGGCAGATGTCTATCAGATTGCCGAATTTGTCCGGCGTCAGCGAGGTGGGGCGGCTGTTGTCATGGGGCGTCTAAGTCCGCGCACCCGGAATGCACAGGTCGAATTATACCAGAATGGCGAAGTTGATTTTCTGGTTTCGACAGATGCTATTGGCATGGGTTTGAATCTTGACTTGTCGCATGTCTCCTTGGCGGCGGATGTCAAATATGATGGTCGCAAAATGCGCAAGCTAACGGCTTCGGAAATGGCACAGATCGCGGGGCGGGCTGGCCGACATATCAATGATGGCACATTTGGCGTCACCGATGGATGCCATGCGCTTGAACCCGAGATGATCGAAGCGATAGAACAACATCGGTTTCCGCCTTTACGTGCTTTTTACTGGCGAAGCCGTGATCTGAATTTCACCTCGGTTGATATGCTGCTTGGATCACTCGAAGCCCCGCCGCCCTTGCCATTTTTGTTCCGCAAGGGAGATGCGCTTGATCATCGCGCGCTGTTGGCATTATCTGGACGCCCTGAAATTAAAGACGCTGTCTCAGGCGCACGCCAGGTGCGGCTTTTATGGGAAGTGGCCTGTGTTCCTGACTTCCGCCAAAGCCTGAATGAAAATCATTATGAAATGCTCGCATCGATCTATCTGGCGCTGGTTGAGGATGGTGTGCTTGGCACGGATATGGTGGCCAAAGCAATGACGCAGCTTGATCGGCTTGATGGCGATATTGACACTTTGATGACACGACTTGCTTATATTCGCACCTGGACTTACATTACGCACCGTTCTGACTGGACAGACAACCCCACAGAATGGCAGGATCGTGCACGTGCTATCGAGGATCGCTTGTCTGATTGTCTGCATTCAAGACTATCTGAGCGATTTGTTGATAAACGCGCGGCCCATTTGAGTAGAAGACTGAAGGAAACTAAGAATTTGATGGCATCAGTTAAGGCCGACGGAACGGTTCTTGTGGAAGGTGAAAATGTAGGACAGCTTGATGGGTTTGTCTTCATGCCGACCTTGTCCGAGGGCGAAGAAAAGGCAACAATTCTGGCCGCCGCCCGCCGTGGTCTTCCCGATGAAATAGAACGCCGTGTTCGTGCCTTTACCGGATCGGCTGATCTGGCATTCAAATTGGATGAAAAGGGCAATATCAGCTGGCGTGAATCCATTGTGGCGCGTTTGGTCAAGGGCGACAGCCTCTACAGTCCGCGTGCTGAACTGCTGGCCAGCGATCTGCTTTCGATTGACCAGACAACACGCCTTGTTGCGCGCCTCACGGCCTTTATAAATGCGCATATCGAAACGGTACTTGGTCGCCTGACAGTCCTTGCTACGCCTGATGCGGCACCATCAATGAGCATGTCTTCATCCGCACCACAAGAGACTGCAACTCCGGCGTCACCCGAACCAGCCGAACCGCCAAAACCAGCCGAAACAGCTGACCCTATCGAAACAGCGCCGCCTGTTGCGCCAAATTCAACAACAACTGAACCATCCGAACCATCCGAACCATCTGAACCAGCCGCCTTGACAGGTGCGGCCCGGGGCATTGCCTATATGTTGTTTGAACGGCTAGGCTCGCTTCCCACTGCTGATGTCGGGCATCTGACAAAGGCGATGCATGATGCTGACAAGCCGCGTCTGGCGCGACTTGGCATCCGCTTTGGTGTTGAAAGTCTGTATATGCCGGAAATGCTGAAACCAGCCCCGATTGCATTGCGCGCCTTGCTGTGGAATCTGGATCAGGGGTTTCTGTCCAGCAATGATTTTGCCGCCGCACCGCCAGCGGGCCGCGTTGCCATTGATACGACTCAAGGCGTTGATGATAATTTCTGGCTGGCGGTCGGCTATCGTCGGCTTGGTGGCCGGGTGATGCGGGTGGATATGGTTGAACGTGTGGCGATGCTGGTCCGCACCGCCGCGCGCGAAGGCAGTTTCAAGGCGACCGAAGACATGCTGTCACTGGCAGGTGCCACCCGCGAACAGATGGGTATGATGTTGCTTGATCTGGGCTGTGTCATTGTTGGTGAAGAAGCGTCGGAAGATCCGGAAAAGCCGCCCATTCAGCTTTTTGAGCGCAAGCGTAAAGCGCGCCCTCAGCGCCCCTCTCATCGAGGCAAACAGACATCATCTGACGCAAATGCTACTGCCAAAGCTGATGGTGAGCGCAAGCACGGGCAATCGAAAAACGCAAAATCACAGCAGTCCCGTGGCAAACCCGATAAAGGCGGGGCTAAGAAACGATCCCAAAACCCGCCCCGTAACCAGTCTCAAAATCGGCGCCCACCAGAAAAACAGGCAGACCCTAATTCACCATTCGCGGTGCTTGCAAATTTGAAACTAAAGGACTGATGGTTGATTGAAAGATAATCCATTGGCGGATGACACAAAAGCGCTACGGCTTGATAAATGGCTTTGGTATGCGCGGTTTTTTAAAACCCGCAACATCGCAACACGGCTCATTGCCAGTGGTAAATTACGCTTGAATGGCGAGGTGATGACAAAACCGCATCGTGCCACGGTGGTGGGTCAGGTTCTGACCTTTGTGCAACAGAATGACATCCGCGTTATAGAGATTGCGGCGCTGGCACAGCGTCGCGGCCCAGCAACCGAAGCGGCAGAACTTTATAATGATCTGTCGCCGCCAGTCATCAGAACCAGCACTGATGATCGTGCTGAACAGGGCTTTGAAAACCGGACAAGGGGAAGTGGCCGCCCCACCAAAAGACTGCGCCGCGAAACAGACCAATTAAAAGCCATTCATCTGGCAGACGAGGACTAGATGCTAAGTAAACTGACAAGCTGGGTAAAAACCTATAACGACGTTGCTGAAACGCCAGACAATGATGCCGAATGGGCTGAAACCGTTGTTGGGCTTTTGATCGAGGCGGCGATGGCCGATGGCACGCTTGGCGATGCGGAACGTAACGCAATTGCCGCCGCGCTGGAACATCAGCTATCCATGGCACCTGACGCGATTGACAATATGATTGAAAAGGCGCGCCAAGACTATGATGAACGTGTCGAAATTCACGGCATCATCCGCCAGATACGTAATGATACCGACGCCGAAGAACGCGCCATTATCATGGAAATGATCTGGATGGTCGTGCTGGCTGATGGTGCATTGCATGATTACGAGGCTCAGCTTATGCGGCGGCTTGCTGGGTTGCTCTATATTGATGATGTGGCATCTGGACATGCGGCAAATAGCGCCCGCGCACGTCTGGGTCTTGAAGCTTAATCTTATCTAGGCTACATCTTAGCCACTTACTAAACGCCATAGCGAAATATGCATTCAGCCTACGGGATTGACCGACATGACCTATATCGTCAATGAAAACTGCATCAATTGCAAATATACCGACTGCGTCGAAGTATGTCCGGTAGATTGTTTTTATGAAGGTGAAAATATGCTGGTCATTCACCCTGATGAATGTATCGATTGCGGTGTATGCGAACCTGAATGCCCGCCCGAAGCCATCTTGCCCGACAGCGAGCCTGAAGCTGAAAAATGGCTTGATATAAATCGTGAAATGTCTGAAATCTGGCCGAATATTGGGCAGAAAACGGATGCCATGCCGAATGCAAAAGCGGCCGAAGACGAGACCGATAAATTTGATAAATATTTCACCAAGGCACCGGGCCAAGGCAACTAACTGTCTGCTGATGGCTCGAAATCTGGGCTATGCAAGGCTGAATCGGCGCATTCCAGAACACATATCCTCACGCGTACCAAAGCCTGCATATTTGCCGTATGTGGATGCAATTGTCATTGCGGCTAAATTTGTGTATAATAGCCACTGATTTTCGTATCTGAGACAAATGTTGTCTGCGCAATGTTGGTTTGCATGGTCTTGACTTTGCAAGTTTCCACATGGCCTGACATCATATGGCTGTTGCAAAGCGATATAACATTGTGGCGAAGGCCACACCTGTCTCAAGGCAGGCATTAGGGAAACAAAATGGCACGTAAATCTGACGCCGCCTTTGAAGAAGGCGATTTTGTTGTATATCCAACCCATGGTGTTGGCAGAATTCTAGGAACCGAAACCCGTGAAGTGGCTGGCATGAAGCTTGAAATGCTTGTGGTTCGTTTTGAACAGGATCGCATGACATTACGCGTGCCGATGGAAAAAGCCAAAACACTTGGTTTGCGTACTCTTAGCTCAAGCAAGCAAATGGATCAGGCGATCACAACCTTGCGTGGCAAGGCGCGTGTGCGTCGTACTATGTGGTCGCGTCGGGCGGCAGAATATGAAACAAAGATCAAATCTGGTGACCCGGTCTCGATTGCCGAAGTTGTGCGTGATCTACATCGCCGGACTAACCAGTCTGAACAGTCCTATTCTGAACGTCAGATGTATCAGGCCGCGTTAGAGCGTTTGGCACGTGAATATGCTGCGATTGAAAAAATTGATCAGGATGCCGCGGCATTGAAACTCGAAGATATGATGGCTGAGGCGGCGTAACGCCTGAACGTGTCTAAGGGCGCTTTCATGCGCTCTTTATCCATGATTTTTAATGGTGATAATGATCAATATCAAGTGATGACAAACGCGTTTATTCAGGACATTGATCTATTCGATCCAGTTATGCCGTTTCAAACAGGCTGGTTGGAAAAAAATCCACATCGCATCTATTATGAACAATGCGGCAATCCAGATGGCATTCCTGTTCTGTTTTTACATGGAGGGCCAGGTGCTGGCATTTCGTCGGTTCATCGACGGTTGTTCAATCCAGACAAATTTTGTGCGATTCTGTTCGATCAACGTGGCTCTGGTCGGTCAACGCCTATGGGCGAGACCACCGACAATACAACGACACGTTTGATTGAAGACATTGAAACCCTGCGTCAGCAGCTTGGCATCGAAAAGTTCCTGCTATTTGGCGGTTCATGGGGCAGCACTTTGGCACTTGCCTATGCAATCGCTTATCCTGAACATGTTCAGGGGTTAATTCTGCGCGGTATTTTTCTGGGAAGTGATGCCGAAGTAAACTGGTTTCTTTATGAAATGGGGCGTTTTTTCCCTGAAGCGCATGCCCATTTTGTCAATTTTCTACCTGAGGGTGAGCGCGGTAATCTTTTAGAAAATTATTATCATCGACTGATGAATGAAAATAGCGCGATCCATCAACCGGCGGCCAATAGCTGGTCATCCTATGAAACATCCTGCTCGACTTTGCGTGCCCAGCAACGTTATGTCAGCGGTATATCGGCACTAACCATGGCGCGCATTGAAGCGCATTATTTTATGAATGGCTGTTTTATGCCGGATGGGCATATCATGCAACACATCAACCTTGTGCATCATTTGCCAATCAATATAATACAGGGACGCCATGATGTTATTTGCCCACCGTTAACAGCTGTAAATTTGGCAAACCGGTGGGGCAAAAAAGCAAAGTTGCAACTTATTGACAATGCTGGACATTCGACATTCGAATCTGGTATTGCACAGGCGCTTTTATCGGCTTTGGACGCCTATCTATAGTTAATTTATCTAAGCGATTTATTTTCTAGGCTGGTCAAAAAGTAAATTAGTTTAAACTTTAATAGTTTTGAACATTGGCACCTGCGTGACACAACCGCAGAATTAGATTTTAAATTATCAGGTGCAAACGGAATCATCGTAGGAGATATTTTCTATGAACAATTTAGATGAAGAACGTACTGAGCGAAATTTTCGTATAACCAACAATAATGCTGTCGATATGCATGTTGGTAAACGTGTTCGTCTGCGTCGTACCTTGCTTGGCATGAGCCAGGAACAACTTGGAACCGAGCTGAATATTACATTTCAGCAGGTGCAGAAATATGAACGTGGCGCAAACCGGATCAGCGCATCGCGCTTATGGGATATCAGCCAGATTCTTGATGTGTCGATTAATTATTTCTTTGACGATATGACAGAAAATACAATGCGCAGTTCGCCGCGTCAGGTGTCGCGGGGCGGCGAGATAGCTGATCTGATAGATGAACAGATTAAGGATCCAATGGCACGTCGTGAGACGTTAGAACTTGTCCGCACCTATTATTCGATTGAAAAGCCACTTGTTCGAAAACGCATTTCGGAAATGGTCAAATCCATTGCCACAACCCTTGCTGGCGAGTAACATGTCCTCTCAGCAAGGGGTAAGTGCATGAGCCAGAACGAAACCAAAATCGCCAATTTTGAAACAATAAGTTTTGAAGACGCACTTCGTGAGCTTGAGGCCATTGTCACATCTTTGGAACGTGGTGACGTGTCGCTTGATGATGCGATTAAGGCTTTTGAACGTGGCACACAGCTAAAAGCGCATTGCCAGGCACGCCTTGAAGAAGCACGGATGAAGGTCGAGCAGATCAAATTACCTGCTGATGGGGGTGTCCCAACCGAAACGGCACCGTTTGCACCCGGCGAAGGGTGACATTTTCAATGACCGATTTTGCTACGCAGCTTGCTACTGATGCGAATCAGTGTGCGGATATGCTGGATATGGTTTTTAAGGCGCAGACTATTCTGGCGCCGCGTCTTGGCGATGCCATGCGGTATGCTGTTCTAAATGGTGGCAAGCGTATGCGTGCGGGGCTTGTGCTTGGCGCGGCGCGGCTTGCCGCTACTGAAAATGATGCCGGCACCTATGTCGATAGTCGCGCTTTGCGGGTGGCGGCGGCATTGGAATGTTTGCATGCCTATTCGTTAATCCATGATGATTTACCCGCAATGGATGACGCCGAAACAAGACGGGGCAAACCAAGTTGTCATATAGCGTTTGACGAGGCGACCGCGATTCTGGCTGGTGATGCTTTGCAAACCCTTGCTTTTGAAATTCTGGCTGATGATGCGACACATCCTGATCCTGTGGTGCGCGTTACCCTTGTTGCCACGCTTGCACGGGCATCGGGTCTGGCTGGTATGGCTGGTGGACAGATGCTGGACCTTCAGGCTGAAACACGTGATTTGACGCTTGCCGAAACCGAACAGATGCAAATGATGAAAACAGGGGCGCTGATTGTCTGTGCGGCAACTTGTGGCGCGCTTGTTGGCGGGGCATCATCTTCGCTGACGAACGCTGTCACAACCTATGCAGACAAATTGGGATTGGCATTTCAGATTGCTGATGATCTGCTGGATTATGATGGTGATTCCGATGGCATGGGCAAACCGGTGGGGCAAGACGCGATCAAGGGCAAAGCCAGCTTTGTAACGCTTATGGGTCTGGAAAAGGCCAAAAATGAAGCTAATAATTTGATTGATAATGCGCAAATGGCATTAGCACCATGGCAGGATGCTGCTGCCTATCTACAGGCCCTAGCAGGGTTTGCTGTAGCTCGTCGATCCTAGTGGCTTTGCTGGCCTGTTTATGTTGTAAATTTGTACTCTAGTCATAAATACGGTAAAGATAATAATGTCTGGCCTTCAAAAAGGTGGCGGCAACCTATTATAGTAATGAAAACACGTAAGCTGCCTGACATGAATGGACTGAATAGATGACCGATAACAATAAGACACCTTTGCTTGACAAGATTTCGGCTATCACAGATTTACGGCGTATTCCCGAGTCCGATCTACAACGCCTTGCTAACGAATTACGTCATGAAACCATCCGTGCTGTTGCCAAAACAGGTGGCCATCTTGGCGCTGGCCTTGGTGTTGTCGAACTGACTGTTGCCTTGCATTATGTTTTCAATACACCTGATGATCGCCTGATTTGGGATGTTGGCCATCAGGCCTACCCGCATAAGATTCTTACAGGTCGCCGTGACCGCATTGAAACCTTGCGCCAGCGTGATGGCTTGTCGGGCTTTACCAAGCGCGATGAATCCGAATTTGATCCATTTGGGGCTGGGCATTCATCAACCTCAATTTCAGCTGGTCTGGGCATGGCAGTGGCCAGCGATATGCAATCAACGCCGCGCAATGTCATTGCTGTCATTGGTGATGGTGCGATGAGCGCGGGCATGGCCTATGAAGCGATGAATAATGCAGGCGCGTCCGATAGCCGCCTGATTGTCATTCTGAATGATAATGACATGTCGATTTCACAGCCAGTCGGGGCGATGAGCAGCTATCTATCCCGCCTGATTACGTCCGAACCATTTCATTCTATTCGAGACCTTGTGCGTGAAGTGACCAGCAAGTTTCCAGCCGAGATAGAGCGTACAGCGCGCCGTGCCAAAGATGTTGCTCGCGATCTTATCGGCGTTAATTCAGTATTCAGCCAGCTTGGTTTTATGCATATCGGCCCGCTTGATGGGCATGACGTGAACCAGCTATTGCCGATTTTGAAAAATTTGCGCGACACCCACACAAACGGGCCTGTCTTGCTTCACGTTGTCACTGAAAAGGGGCGTGGGCACCCTTTCAAAGACCCGTCACATGAAAAATATCATGCTGTTCCCAAATTTGACGTTATCACCGGCACTCAGCAAAAGTCGGCTGGCAATGTTCCCAATTATACGTCGGTTTTTGCCAATAGCCTGATCAAGGCAGCCGAAGAAGACAGCAAAATTGTGGCGATAACAGCGGCAATGCCGTCAGGCACCGGACTGGATAAACTCAAGGCAAAATTCCCTAGCCGCGTTTTCGATGTTGGCATTGCCGAACAGCATGCTGTGACCTTTGCTGCTGGTATGGCTAGTGAAGGGATGAAGCCGTTTTGTGCGCTTTATTCGACGTTCCTGCAACGTGGTTATGACCAGCTCATCCATGATGTATGTTTGCAGAATTTGCCTGTCCGCTTTGCGATTGATCGGGCTGGCGTTGTTGGTGCTGACGGGGCAACCCATGCGGGTATCTATGATGTTGCCTATCTGTCATGTCTGCCGAATATGGTGATTATGTGCCCGTCTGACGAAGCCGAGCTGATGCATATGGTGGCGACCTCTGTTGCCTATGATGATGGGCCATCAGCCCTACGTTACCCTCGCGGCGAAGGCGTTGGGTGCGAAGTGCCGGACAAGGCTGAGATTCTGCCAATCGGCAAAGGCCGGATGATCCGCGAAGGTGATGATATTGCGATCCTGTCATTGGGAACGCGGCTCGCTGATTGTCTGGCGGCGGCAGATGCCATGGCCGCACAAGGGATTCATATCGCGGTTGCTGATGCCCGTTTTGCCAAGCCGCTTGATGCCGATTTACTGGCGCATCTGGCCACAGATTATCGCAAGCTGGTGATTGTCGAAGAAAACAGCCCGGGTGGCTTTTCGGCACATGTGATGACATATCTGACCAATCACGGTTTGCTTGATGCTGGCCTACAGGTGCGGGTCATGACCTTGCCGGATATATATATCGAACATGATAGCCAGGCTGGACAGCTTGCCCTTGCGGGTATTGACGCGGTGGGCATTGAGCGGATGTTGCAATCATTGGCCAGCCCATCAGCGTCTGACAAAGCGGGCGTTCTTAACAAAGGATAGTTTCCTCAGAATCTGCTGGCTGTTTTCGCTATAATTATTTTTATGTTTTTGCTACAGATATTTTGTGTCCAAAGCTAAGTCAAAACGTTATGCGGCCAGCCGCACCGCCCAGCAGGAATCGTTAAAACGCCGTGCTGATGCGCTTTTGGTTGAGACTGGTCATGCAACATCGCGTGAGCGGGCGCAGATGCTTATTGACGAAGGTGGCGTCTTTGCCGATGGGCTGAAGGTCACCAAAGCGGCTAAACTTCTGGCGCCTGATTGCGTGCTGGATGTGCGCTCGGCAGGTATAAAATGGGTCAGCCGCGCAGGGCTGAAACTTGCTGGCGCGCTTGATCACTTTCCCCAGATTTTGCTGGCTGGCAAAAACGCACTTGATATTGGCGCTAGCACAGGCGGCTTTACCGATGTTATGCTGGCACATGGGGCGGCGCATATTATCGCACTTGATGTTGGCAGTGACCAGCTACATCACACATTGGCAAGCGATCCCCGAGTAACTGTCATGGATGCCACCAATGCACGGCATCTGACACCGGATGAACTGCCATTCGCGCCTGATATTATCACCTGTGATGCATCCTTCATTTCCTTGGCCAAAATTTTACCCGCGGTACTGACTTTGGCGGCACCTGATGCGGTGCTGATCGCGCTGATAAAACCACAATTTGAAGTTGGCAGGGGGCTGGTTGGCAAGGGCGGCATCGTGCGCGATCCGGCTTTGCATGACAAGGTCGTTGCCGATGTCAAAGATTGGCTTTGCGCCAAGATGGGCTGGCGGCTCATTGGCGTGGCTAATTCACCAATTGACGGGCCTGACGGTAATAGGGAATTTCTGATCGCGGCGCAAAAACCGTCCTAGCGAGGCAGTATCGCGCATTGCGCATGATGGCGCATCATCATATCGGCAAGCACCAATGACATCATTGCCTCGGCAACTGGCACGCCGCGAATACCAACGCATGGGTCATGCCGTCCCTTGGTCATGATCTCAACATTTTTGCCGTCTTTATCGACTGATTTACGCGGTGTCAGAATCGACGAAGTTGGTTTGATCGCAACCCGTGCCACGATTTGCGCGCCTGATGAAATGCCGCCCAATATGCCGCCCGCATGGTTGCTGTCAAAGGCTGGATTGCCATCTTCCATATGCATTTCGTCGCCAGCGATGCTTCCATCCATTGCCGCCAGTTCAAACCCCCCGCCAATTTCAACGCCTTTGACGGCATTAATGCTCATCATGGCGGCGGCTATTTCGGTATCCAGCTTGCCATACACAGGTTGCCCCAATCCGGCGGGAATACCGTCAGCCACAATTTCCAGAATCGCTCCTGCCGATGATCCGGCTTTCCGCACATCATCAAGATACGCTTCCCATGCCACCGCGGCCTTGGCATCAGGGCAGAAAAATGGATTATTGTCGCATGTGTTCCAGTCAAGATTGGCACGGTCAATCTTATGGGGGCCAATCTGCACAACCCCGCCTTTGACGCGGAAATCAGCACCCAAAGCTTGTTTCAGAAATATATCAGCAATGGCACCTGCCGCCACCCGCACCGCGGTTTCACGTGCCGATGATCTGCCACCGCCACGATAATCACGGATTCCATATTTTGCTTGATAGGTATAATCGGCATGACCTGGGCGGAATTGGGTGGCAATATCGCCATAATCCTTTGACCGTTGATCCTTGTTGCGGATCAACAGGCCAATCGGTGTGCCGGTGGTCTTGCCTTCAAAAATCCCAGACAGAATCTCAACTTCATCATCTTCCTTGCGCTGGGTGACAAATCTGTTCTGGCCTGGTTTGCGCCGATCAAGATAGGGCTGTATGTCGCTTTCAGACAGGGTCAAATTTGGGGGTACACCATCGACAACGCACCCTATAGCTGGTCCATGGCTTTCGCCAAAGCTGGTAAAGGTAAAAAGTTTGCCGAAGCTGTTATCACTCATGTCACACTACAGAAATATCTGGGGCGTCAACAGCCTTCATGCCGACAACATGATAACCGCAATCGACATGATGCGTTTCCCCTGTTACGCCAGATGACAGGTCGGACAAAAGATAGGCACCGGCACCACCAACATCATCAAGCGTTACATTTCGCTTCAATGGTGAATTATATTCATTCCATTTCAGGATATAGCGGAAATCGCCGATACCCGATGCGGCCAGCGTTTTCATCGGGCCAGCCGACAGCCCATTGACGCGGATATTGCGCCCGCCTAGGTCAACCGCCAGATAACGGATAGACGCTTCCAACGCGGCCTTGGCAACACCCATAACATTATAATGCGGCATCACCCGTTCGGCACCGTAATAGGTCAATGTCAGCAATGATCCGCCATCATTCATCATCTCGGTAGCGCGGCGCGCGACATCGGTAAAGGAATAGACCGAAATATCCATTGTGCGGCTGAAATTATCACGGCTGGTATCGACATAGCCGCCTTTCAGCTCTTCTTTGTCTGAATAGGCAATCGCATGCAGAACAAAATCAAACGTGCCCCATTTATCAGCTAAAGTGGCGAACAATGCATCCATGCTGGCTTCATCAGTGACATCGCACGGCAGAACAATGTCACTGCCAACCGACGCTGCCAAAGGCACAACGCGCTTTTTCAAGGCGTCCCCCTGAAAGGTGAAAGCAAGCTCTGCGCCCTGTTCGGCCAGCTTTGCGGCAATCCCCCATGCAATCGAACGTTCGTTAGCCACGCCCATAATTAGGCCGCGTTTTCCGTGCATGAAACCTGTTGTGGTTTGATTGTTCATTGCCCTCATCCCTTTGACTAAAATTCATCCGGCACATGGTGCCTTTGTGATATTCTGTGCCAGTTCATAGCATGTTTTGTGGTTTGAACGCTATTGTAAAGCCTTGCGGAACAAGCGCAATAGTCTGGCTTGAAAAACATCTTCAAAATTATACGTTTGGTATGTGTCAGACCATCTTTATAATCATCAAAAAAGGGCAGAAAACCCGTTTCTGCCCCTCAATATGTGACTAATCACTGGTCTAGCTAGTTATCACGTTCTAGCGCAGTGAATAGGATATGCTTTTGCGGATTTCAACGCGTGATCCGGTGGCAAGCGGTGCGCTCGTCTCTAATGTAATGATCCGCCCATCAACTTCGATCTTGTTACGATAGCCAGTGACCTTTTCGATATTTTCCTTAATCATCACTGTTTGAACCGAACAGACTTCCTGCTGGTTATAGCCAACAATCTTTTGGCCTGACTGCTTCTTTTTGGCATGTTCACGACCAAGTATGGCACCGGCAACGGTACCGGCGGCGCCTGCGCCTTCATTGTCCGACATTTTATTGCCCACGGCTGATCCAATCAGACCACCGATAATCATCGCGCCCAGATCCGAACTTTGCTCTTCTGCCTTGCCGTAGATGGGCACATTTTCATTGCGGCAGGTGCGCTGGTCGGTTGGCGTTTCCCTGATATAGCTTGTGGTCAGCGCATCCGATTGCGTCACTGTGCCGATTGCGGTTTCGATGCGCGTTTCGGCAGATGCTGTTGGCGCGACAATCGTGCTGGCGACAATCAGGGAAATAACAGCCGGAAGAGAAAAAATACCAGGGCGGCGGTTTTGTGTTTCAAGCTTAGACATTTTTATGATCCTGATCTGTTAGCTCACATCAATAAATACTAAATATATGTATGATACGAAAATATGGCAATTATATGTTTAGGCCAAATATTTACCAAATATTTATAGGCATCAGATGTCCCTTATGTTGGCAGGTGGCAATCCGTCACACCTATTGTAGTCGCCATATTGATGAACTATATCTATCTTACGCCTATGAAAAGGCTGTAATCAGACCCTTTTGAGGAGCGCATGCAGATGGAAATTGTTGCAGGAACTGATCCCTTTGGCTTGTTTCAAACATGGTTTGACGAGGCCGTAAAGGCCGAAATCAATGACCCAGACGCTGTCGCGCTTGCATCGGTTGATGCCGACGGCATGCCATCAGTGCGCATGGTATTGCTCAAAGAATGGTCACCTAATGGTTTCGTGATCTATACAAATTACCAAAGCCGTAAAGCCGATGAATTGCTGGCAACGGGCAAGGCTGCCTTTTGTGTTCATTGGAAAAGCCTACGTCGTCAGGTGCGTGTTGTTGGACCAGTGTCAAAAGCAAACCCAGAACAGTCGGACGCCTATTTTGCGTCACGTGGGCGTGGTAGCCAGATCGGTGCGTGGGCATCAGCGCAGTCGCGACCCCTTGCTAGCCGTGATGACCTTGCCGCCGAAGTGCGTGCTGTCGAAGCCCGTTTTCCGGATAATGTAACGCGTCCGCCACATTGGGGCGGCTTTTGCATTGACCCACAGGAAATCGAATTCTGGGCGGATGGTGAACATCGTTTGCATGACCGTTTTAAATTTACCACCACTGGCAATGGTGGATGGAATATTCAGCGTCTAAACCCCTAGCCGAACAAGCCTCATCGTCAGTAAATACCGTATCAATGTTTTGTACTAAAGCTGGATCAAAGCTATCGGTTCAACGCATCGAAGCCAGATTTGTCGATTTTAGCCTAAATTTGGGTAAATTCTGTCGGATGACAAATGCTTTTTGCCGTCTATTTGCATAAAAATATCTCAGTTATATCAAGTAACGCGTAACAAGCGGTATTGATAAATATTTACCGGTTTTTGGGAGGAACGGCGTGAAATCACATGCTCGTGTTGTTGTAATTGGTGGTGGTGTAGTTGGCGTCAGCACTCTTTATCATCTAGCCAAAAAAGGCTGGTCTGATGTGGCTTTGATTGAGCGCAAGGAGCTGACATCAGGATCGACATGGCACGCCGCGGGTTTGTTGCCACTGTTCAACATGTCTTACTCCGTCGGTCAGATTCATAAATATTCTGTCGCCTTTTATCAGCAGCTTCAGCAAGAAACCGGCATGAATGTTGGATTCCGCAAGGTATCAAATATCCGTCTGGCAACAACGCGGGATCGGATGGACGAATATCGGCAATATGCAGGCGTCGCCAGTACAATTGGTATTGATGTTGATTTCTTAACCCCTGAAGAGATTGTGCATCACTGGCCATTATGTAATCCCGAAGGTTTGATTGGTGCGATCCGCCACCCTGAGGATGGTTACATCCAGCCAGCTGATTTGACGCAGGCATTGGCACGTGGCGCCCGTGATCGTGGTGCGGAAATCTACCGCAACACGACAGTTACCTCTATTTCACGCAACGCTTCTGGTGAATGGAAAGTCACCACTGACAAAGGTGAAATTACCTGTGAACATATTGTATCGGCAACGGGTAACTTTGCCCG
>JABJBD010000118.1 GCA_018668795.1 Candidatus Puniceispirillum sp.
GCACTGTTTCTTCAACAACTATTGAAGGAAAATCTGGTTCAATTGTCCACGTGGTTGCTGAAGATTTTTGGCAATACCAGAAAGCACCCGAAGGATGGCCTACTGTAGCCATGGCAACTTGTCATTACACTATTATGATGGCAGCGGGAGAGCAAAGTCCATTGTCGATTAATGGCATTTGCGAGTCAGTCGACCCAGATGGAGATGCCTCGGTTTGGACTGCAGCGATTGATACCAGCACCGGCATTGGAACAGGAAGTTTGGCTAGTGGTACCGGCAAATATAAAGGTGTAAAAGCTTTGCCAACTTTTCAAACCACATTCCAAATTGACGCAACGCACAGCGTTTACGAATTTAAATGGTAAACAGAGGCGCAAGCAGATTTAAATTTGACAAACTTTTATTATGCTAAAAACAGTTGGGCGGGCAGCGCCTAATTTTTAGCTACCCGCCCTTCATGATTATCATTATACAAAGGAATAAATTATGTCTTTAAACAATAAACTAGTTCAATCAATGTCTAATAGAAACGTAGGTGACTATCTTGACCTATTGCACGAAGATTTCGTAGCAACATTTCATAAATCTGGCGACACTTTTTCTAAATCGGAATGGGCGCCTATGGTTACTGGGATGATGGAAAATGAAAAATTCATCCAAGAATCCTCCCGCTGTGTTTATGAAAATGACGATATCCTAGTAATGCATACTTTTATGTCCTACCCAGATGATAGCAGAGAAGCTGTCATGTTGGTCGCCATGCTGAAAGACGGTAAAATTATCAGCATGGAAACGGGCGCTACTGCCTTAGATTAAGTTTATTGGAGGAGAAACAGAAATGGCATTAGCTATGGGACTCTCCGTTCATAAAAAATCAAGAAAAATGGAGAAGAGTGATGACTGTTAATTTAGGGCAAAAGACATTTAATTTTGGATTGAAAGTACCAGCAGAAAAGGCTGCAGAGGCTGAGGCTACAATAAGAGATCATGCAAAATGGATGCGTGAAACACACAGCTACGATAATAGCAAAATCCAGCTAGTGCACTACTATGTCTCTAAGTCAGACGAAATGGTAAATCCTGCCGCCCCTGACGAGGGGACAACAGGAAATGTGTTATTCACTATCAATGAGGTATATGTCCAACCAGAAGGAATTGGGCAACATATGGAAGCAGGACAGCAATGGCCTCATTTCCAAAGCTTCATGGAAGTTCTGACAACCTATGGCGATATTCTCGTGCTAAATGGAGACGTCATCGAGTCCCTGTAACGTAACCCACAGCAGGCTTGTACAAACGTTAGTTTCCAAGCATCACTAGAACTAGCTGAACATTATTTAAAAGAAAAATACATGGCCATTTTAGCAGTAGCGATTCCAATATTGCCCGGAAAATTGGATGCTTGGAAAAGTGTAGTTCTCGACCAGATGACTGGAGAAAACAAAACCCATACAGATATGATTCGTGAGAATGCTGGTGTTCATGAACGTTCTTTTCTTCAAGAAACCCCTGACGGACACTTAGTGATTTTGACCTTCGAGGGAGCAGATCCTTTAGCTGGATGGGGAAAGATTATGGCTAACCTACCTCCAGAGTTTGCAACTGCTGCAATGGAGTTGCATGGTTTAGATGTGAATGAACCACCACCACCTCTCCCTGAGTTGATATATGATAGCAAAGCGTAACGCCCTAAACCATCTAATGAGATGGGCTTTTTCTGTTATGCCAAAAGCTTTTGTGAGTAAATGATTTCTAAGATTGGAAGGTATATAATGTCTAAAGGTTATGTAGTTGCTAACATAAGGGTCACGGACCAAGACAGGTTTCAAGAATTCTCTGGCATGGCAGGGCCAGCCATTAAAAAATATGGTGGTAGGGTGCTTGCTCGTGGTCCAGATGCTGACAGACTTGAAGGCGATGTCAGTGGCATCGTTATGATGATTGAGTTTGAAAGCAAAGAAGCTGCAAATACATTTTATCATAGTGAAGAGTATCAAGCCGCAAAAGCTGTAAGAGAAGAATGTTCTGACACTGATTTCATGATTATAGAAGGCGTGTCTGATTAACCTTCAGCACGCAATCTTCCACACACACCTATCCTATACTCAGAGGAAAATCAGATAGCACTTAGCTAGTCACTTACTCTGTAATGATAACAATAAGCTTCCACTGTGAAACAAACTGTGAAACATCTGTGCTCATTGACAGTGATTCAGTAACACGTAAACTGGCAGAAACAGTGCATTTCTATTGGTAATTGTGCATCAAAGTAGCGCAGACCTACTCGCTGGTAGCACCATCCTCCTCACATGCTAAATCAGTTCAGAATAAAAACAGTCACTCGCTTTGTTAAACGCTAAGCGTTTCCAGCGACCGAACCATCGCCCAACATATCATCTTGATCACCAGTGCGCGTCACATCCACATTGCTCGCAATCATAACGCCATTGCTAGAAAAAGTTAGTTTACCATCCCCATCCCCATCCCCATCAACACTCACCAGCACCGTATCGCCGTCGCCAAAGGTGCCTTTTAACAAAGCCTCAGCCAACGGGTTTTGCACCGCGTTCTGGATTACCCGTTGTAATGGCCGCGCACCAAAATGTGGATCATAGCCCTTTGCACTCAGCCATGCGACCGCAGCATCATCCAAGGTCAGGGTAATTGAGCGCTGAGCCAGACGCGCCGCCAGCGTTGCAATTTGAATCTTGACAATTGCGCCCATGTCATCACGCGAAAGACGCCGGAACAGTAAGGTCTCGTCAAGCCGATTTAAAAATTCTGGTCTGAAGGTAGCCGCCACATCCGCCATCACCTTGCCTCGAGCATCGTCGCTGGATGCGCCATCGGGCAACTCCAGCAAATAATCCGCACCAATATTAGAGGTTAGCAAAATCATGGTATTACGGAAATCAACCCGCCGTCCTTGGCCATCAGTCAGATGACCTTCGTCAAGCACCTGTAGAAGCACATTGAAAATATCTGGATGCGCTTTTTCAACCTCGTCGAACAAGATCACCTGATAGGGACGTCGGCGCACTGCCTCGGTCAAACTGCCGCCATCTTCATAGCCAACATAGCCAGGCGGCGCGCCAATAAGCCGTGCAACCGCGTGCTTTTCCATATATTCAGACATATCAATGCGCAAAACCGCCGCGTCATTATCAAACAGAAATGCCGCCAATGCCTTGGCCAGTTCGGTTTTACCAACGCCAGTCGGTCCCAGCATCAGAAAACTGCCCATTGGTTGATCGGGATTGGCAAGCCCTGCCCGGGCACGCCGTGTGGCATTTGCCACCGCCTTCAAAGCGGCATCTTGACCAATGATCCGCTGGCTAATGATTTTCTCCATCGCCAACAATTTTTCGCGTTCGCCTTCCAGCATCTTATCCACAGGGATTCCTGTCCAACTACTGATGACCTCAGCAATATGCTGACTGGAAACTTCTTCGTTAACCAAATCTGATTTCGACACAGCTTCTTTTGCTGCGGCAATTTCCTGTTCCAGCCCAGGCATGATCGCATAGGTCAACTCGGCAGCTTTTTCCAAATCCCCCTCACGCTGCGCGACGTCAAGATTATGCCGCGCATCTTCAAGCGCTTGTTGCAAACGTCCAACTTCACCCATTTGCGATTTGACCTCATTCCAAGCGTCGGTCAGCTTTGCTGATTTAGCTTCAAGGTCTGCAAGCTCTTTTTCGATCGCCGAAAGACGTTTGTTCTGTGAGTCTTTACTTTCTTTAAGCAACGCGGCCTGTTCTATCTTTAGCTGGATGATATGCCGGTCTGTCCGGTCAAGATCATCCGGCTTGCTATCTGACCGGATACGCAAATGGCTAGCCGCTTCATCCATCACATCGATGGCCTTATCGGGCAGAAAGCGCTCATTAATATAGCGATGCGACAACCGTGCAGAAGCGATCAGCGCTTCATCAGTAATCCGCACGCCATGATGCAATTCATATTTTTCCTTGAGGCCGCGCAGAATGAAAATCGAGTCCTCAACATTCGGTTCATCAACAAAAACTGGCTGGAATCGGCGTGTAAGTGCAGCATCTTTTTCCACGTGCTGGCGATATTCATCCAATGTGGTCGCCCCGATACAACGTAATTCACCCCTTGCCAGGGCTGGTTTCAACAAGTTCGACGCATCCATAGCACCATCACTTTTACCTGCCCCAACAAGCTGATGCATTTCATCAATGAACAGGATTATCTCACCATCGCGATCCTGCACCTCTTTCAAGACACCTTTCAAACGTTCTTCAAATTCACCACGATATTTAGCGCCCGCAACAAGTGTGCCCATATCAAGCGATAACAGGGTTTTATTAGCTAACGCCTCAGGCACATCAAAATTAACAATGCGTTGCGCCAACCCTTCGGCAATAGCTGTCTTACCAACACCTGGCTGGCCAATCAGAACTGGATTGTTTTTTGTCCGACGCGCCAGAATTTGAATCGCACGGCGCACTTCGGCATCACGGCCAATAACCGGATCAAGCTTGCCACGTCGTGCCGCATCAGTCAGGTCAGTTGTATATCGTGACAAAGCATCATATGTGTCTTCGGCCCCATCATTATC
The DNA here is from genome assembly GCA_018668795.1 of Candidatus Puniceispirillum sp. GTDB lineage: Bacteria > Pseudomonadota > Alphaproteobacteria > Puniceispirillales > Puniceispirillaceae > Puniceispirillum. The sequence goes on from JABJBD010000118.1 coordinate 4,586, forward strand.
GGCACTTCGCCCTTTGCGCATATCAATAATCGCACTAGCAAGCCTGTCAGCAGTAACACCTACCTTGGCGAAGATATCCTTTAGCCCGCCTTTAACCATTGCCAGAAGCAATATATCAACTGCTATAAATTGATCTTTGAAATTTTTGGCTTCCGTCTCGGCAGCCGCCAAAATACGCGCCAGATCATTATCCATCTGTAGCTGGCCAGCACCGCTTCCTGTTACCGCAGGCATTGATGCCAAATTTGTCTCAAGCGCGGCGCGTAAAGCGGCTCCATCACCACCAGCGCGACCGATCAGGCTTCGAACCATGACATTGTCGTCGCCCAGCATCGCCAGCAATATATGTTCGGCTGTCAGGCGTTGATGATTAGCATTCAGAGCCGCATTCTGGCCAGCCGTCAAAGCATTGCGCACAAGCGCAGTAAATTTATCAGTTTGCATCACACACATCACCCTTTCCTAAAAAGTGGGTTGCCTTTAACTGTGGACTGTCTGGCAAAAAATGGACACAGTAATCGGTGGCCAGACTTCGGCAACATCCTCGTTTATGACTTCATGATTAAGACATAGGAATATGCTATTCATAATTCAATATTTGTACTGTCATTTATCTTCTATCTTGCGCATGAAATCTTGCCTATGATGGCGCAACTTACTGGTTTTCAGGCATCAAACGAACATTACCCATGAAGATTTCAACGCGTGAATTTATGACAACCGAATGGCGGTTTCTGCTGTTTGGATTATTGATGGCGCTTTTCTCGTCACTTGGACAGACTTTCTTTATTTCACTTTTTTCCAGCGAAATACGCGGCGCACTTTCGCTCAGCCATGGCGATTTTGGTACTTATTATGCGGTGGCCACGACTGCCAGCGCAATCACTTTGCTCTGGCTTGGCAAGCTAGCCGACGTGATGCGGGTGGAAAAGCTGGCATTGGTGGTTTTATTGTCACTATCCGGCGCGGCGTTA
>JABJBD010000075.1 GCA_018668795.1 Candidatus Puniceispirillum sp.
CGTCAACGCCGTAATATAACAGATCGACAAACATGCCGACAGTCGTTGCAATCACGATCATACTAAGGACAAAAAACCAATATTCGGCGCGCCGTGCACGACCAGTGAATGTTGCATATTGATAAAATGGTAGTTTGATGAGATGCCATGTCAAAGCACCATTTTGTGTTTTGGAAACCATTTGTTTGCTCTGTTTGTTCAACCCTGAAATAGTTTGTTTACGGCAATGATATGAGCCACCAGTAATAGAGGGCAGTGGCACCATCATAGTCATGGATAACTATAGGGTAATAGAGTTAAGAAAACGTTTACTGCTATGTGATTTTGCCATTTTCCTGAAAAATTCTTCGGCTTAATTGCGAATAAGCCGCGTGCTTGCTCGGCTTGACCTATTTGGCTACCTGGGGCAGTTTTCATGACGTTAGGAACCGCAATGGAGACAATTATGCAAATCAGGGCTGTAACCCCAGAAGATCGCGCCGCGTGGGAGCATCTATATCGCGGCTATGCGGCCTATTATCAGGTTGAAACTGATAGTACTAAACTTGATACTTTGTTTGCGTGGCTTTGCGATCCGGAACATGTCTGTGAAGGTCTGGTTGCTGACGCCTCTGGTCATCTTATAGGGTTGGCACATTTTCGCGCGATGCCATCGCCTTTGCGCGGTGCTGATGTTGGATTTCTGGATGATTTATTTGTTGATCCATCTCAGCGTGGTGGCACAGTGGCCAATGCGTTATTGCGGGCAGTTGATGATATCGCCGGACAGCGCGCATGGGCTGTCGTGCGGTGGATAACGCGTGATGATAACTATCGTGCACGTGGCCTATATGATAAATTATCAACGCGAAGCAACTGGCTGACTTATGAAATGTCAGCTGAAACTACAGGGCGCTAACGTGGACATAAGTGAATTCGAAAGTAAAGATACCGTAGCCATTATCAGGCTATGGCAGGTTTGTGATCTTATCCGTCCATGGAATGATCCGCAAAAGGACATAGATCGTAAAATGACTGACCGGAATGGTGCATTCTGGGTTGGGCGTGTTGATGATAAGGTCGTGGCATCAATCATGATTGGCTATGATGGCCATCGAGGCACAATCAATTATCTGGCTATTGATCCGGCCTTTAAAGGGCAGGGGTTCGGCCGCCAACTGATGAAAGAAGCTGAGGCATTTCTGATATCGATTGGCTGTCCCAAAGTCAGCTTTTGTGTGCGGCGTGATAATGAGCCGGTTGTTCAGTTTTATGATGCGCTTGGCTACAAACCGGATGATGTTTTTTTCTTTGGCAAGCGGCTTATCCCTGACGATTGACGTCTTTGCCCATTACCGTGCTTTTACAATTACTCACTACTTGTGGCGTTTGCAATTTGCGACTGGGATAATGCACCTAGATGTTTGAAGCTGATCGTAAAATTGAGTTCGTCAACGGTTTTGATGTCACGATCCTTGGTAGGGTCATGCTTATAATTGACTGTAACTGTGATGCAATCTTGCACCCCGCCGTTCCAAATCAACGTTGCGTTTTTCTCGCCACCTCTTGTTTTACTGACTGAAAAGGTGCCAGCACCATATCCAAGTGATGCGCTGGTCTTTTCCTGTTTGGTTTTGCCATATGACAAATCCCATATCTGGCTTGCAGATATATTCCAACCATTATCAAAACTCCGGCTTGCGCCTGACTTTAATTCTTCGCGATCATCGGTGGAACTTGCAAAATACGCTTTGGTCAATTGGTTATGGTCAAGTGACCAATTGGTAGCACCAAAATTACCCGCAACTGTTGTTTTCGACTCATTAAGCGTGAAATCATGCGAAGACAGGCGCCCTGACCATGTCAGTTTATACGCACCAGGCGGATCAATAGATGCGCTGGCGACATAATCGGAATATATATCGTCCGAATTCGTGCTTAGCCCGCTTGCTCGCTTTGAGGATAATCGGCGGCTTAGACCAGCAAAACCGGACATCTCACCAAGCACGGCATCTTGCGTGATTGCCGATAGACCAAAATCCATGCGGCTTCCTGGCAAAATATAGTCTTTGCCCTGATAGCGGTTAAGAAGAAATAGATTGGCTTCGTCAATCCGGTAATCACCTGCATCGCGGTTTGGTATCTTTTTGGTATTATCTTCGCCAGCCACATGTACCAATTTTGCTTGCGGTTCGATAACAACAAAGCGATTTAAAATTGACGTAGCCAAAGGCAGACGATAACCCACGGCAACAGAAGGGTTTACGGTAGTTATGTTACCAATCGTAGTTGTCGCAGTTGTTGGCTTGCTGTGCAGGTTATAATAGCTTCCGATTATGTTGGCATCATAGCTGGCGATACCATATGTCAGCGGAAAGTCCTCAGTGATTTGTGCGGTGCCACTCCACCGTGACATATCGTATCCCTGATCATTGTCTAGTTGAAACGCCTGAATTTCAGTGCGCATCGTCTGACCCTCGCGAAAACCAGCTTGCACTTCTTCAAAATATACATTGGGAAGCAATGATGGTTCATTGGCGAGTGCTGTTTTCGTTTTAAGAGTCTGAATATCGTTTGCTTCAACAAGATAATAACGATCTGACTTTAACCTTTCGGCTACAATCTCTGACTTCAGCGACGTTGCATCATCAAAATTATAACGTCGCATGAATGTATCTTGGCTAGCTCTGTTCAGACGTGCTTTCAGGTTCCAGTCATTTCCTAATGTGGATGTAAATATTGCATCAATAGCGCCAACAGATTCGCGATTTTTCTTATATGTTTCGACTGACCCTGTATAGATCGAAGCGTTTAAATCGGAATTATCCCATTTTTGACGATAGCGTGTTTTGATCGCGGTGCCTCGATACTGATATTTATAAGGCGTGAACTCTATGTCACGTGTGTCGTCAATAACTTGATAATATGGAATTGAAGGGGTGAAGCCTAGATCGGAACTGATGAAAAAGCTTGGTGTTAAAAACCCTGACCGACGCCGCACTGTCCAATCTGGATGCGCAAGATATGGGAAATAGCCAACTGGAATATTCAGCACATGCATCCGAACATTATTATGGCTGATTGTTTGTGTTTTTTCCGACCTTACAGTGGATGTCGTTCGTAAATCCCATATTGGTGTTTCACCATTTTCAAAATCACATTTGCATGGTGTGAAACGGGCGCTTTTAAAGACAGCTTTGTCACCGACCGTTTGTTCCCCGTTTTTGGACTTCATTGAAGTGCCGTCTGCAAATTTTGTGCTAAGTGTTTCAGCAACGATATGGGTGAATTCTGTATCCACTTCCATAATGGTCGCTTTATGGCGTGTGCCATCCGGTAATGTCAAAATCACGTTACCGCGCGCAACAGCACGATCATTTGGTTTGTTATAAGTCACTTCGTCAGCGCGCAAAACTTTACCAGCCTGCTTCAAAACTACGTTACCAGTGGCATACATGCTGCCATCTTCCTGATTAACTTGAACCTTATCAGCCTCAAAGGCGATCGGTGCATCATCCGCATTAGCCGAGACTGACATCATCGAGATTACGATAAAAAGAAAGCTAAAAATCTTTATAAACACGCGCATTCCTTATCCTTAGAGATACGTAACAATATATGGCTACCGAGTTTTGCTAATGATGTCTATGTAAAGTAGCTGTCTAGACATACTGACGCGGGTTAACTTTCACGTAAAAGCGCATGTAGGCGAAGCGAATCTGCGTCTTTGGCCATTTGTTTGGCGGTAAAAGGAAAATCACGCCACGCTTTATCCTGAAACGTCTGACGAAGGGCGTCATCCCCCATTAACGCTCGCAAAGCTACGCTGAATGTGCTGACGCTTGGTTTATCAACAAGCAAAGCACGACCCTCAGCCACTTCAGGAATCCCGCCACGCCTTGTTGTTAAAAGCGCACAACCAGCTGCCAATGACTCAAGAACAACTTTTGATATTGGTTCGTTCCATAATGATGGGCAAGCTGCAATGGCTGCCCGCACTTGCAGGGCACGCATTTCCTGAATGGGGATAAAACCCAACATTTCAGCACGCGTTCCAAGCGGTGCTATGGCTGTGGCAATTTTATCCTCGTAACTTCCGCGTTTGTTTTGTTCAAAGCGGCGCGCCCCAGCAATTTTGAGTTGCCATTCGGGAAAATCAGGTAGGACTTGCGCGACAGCCTCTGCGCATTCAAGAATGCCTTTTTCGGGTACCATGCGTCCCGCTAGCAATATGAATGGTTCTTTTTTTGGTTTTTCATGTATCCAGCGATATGCGCCATTTCTGGCAACGCCAACAATATGAGCCATTGGATGGTTGTTGCCTATACCATCCAGAAAACAGTCGCGGATATAGTCGGAAATGCAAATCACCGCGGCCATATGATCAAGCAAAAATCGACGTTCAGCCTGTGTTTTTGCCCCTTTCATGGTGCGGGGATCATTATGCAAGTAAAGGATCACATTTAAGTGCGTATTTTTTCGTGCAAGATGCCGTGCCACATGGCAACGGCTATGCACTTCAACAATATCTGGCAATGTCGTGTTGGCAATATGGTCAAGATAAGCATTTGCAAAACATATATTCTGCCCACGAAGCAAACTTTGGCGCGGTGTAAGTCCTGTGAAATGGACATCCGAAAATGCATTTTCGACGTCGGTTCCAAAAACATGAAATACGTCAGGTGTTGCGCTGGCCAGGGCAAGATCATGAACAACACCAGCAATCGCGCCTGCATTATTGGGCGTAAATCGTTCCTTTGACGGCAACAGCATATCAATGCGAGGTTGTTTTGATAGAGATGAAAGGGACAATTGCGTCTCTTGAAGATGATTAAAAGGGTGTGTGATTAACATGGCATAGATTAAATATGCTTATGAACATTCTATTACATACCAGCAACTAAACAATATGCTATGACACATAAAGTAAATGAATTTTAGCGATTAAACGGCTTTGGAATGCAATCAACAACGACGCAAAAGGCAATTCTTATCATCAAGCATGGTGCTCTTGGCGATTTGATACAGGGGCTTGATGCTTATGCTAGCGTGCGAGCAGGCTTCCCAGATGCGCATATTGCTTTACTGACAACGTCAGCTTTTGCGCCTTTGGCTGTCAAAATGCCATGGTTTGATGAAATCATCATTGATCAGCGCGCCTCATTTTTCAATCTTGTCGCAACGTATAAAACTGCGTCTCAATTATGGCGTCAGTGGGATTCGATCATTGATTTGCAATGTAGTAAGCGCACAGCAAATTATCATCGGTTTTTCACACCATCTTTGACCAACTGGTACGGCACAGCTACAGGTTGTTCGCATCCTATGCCAGACTTTACAGGCGTCAATAATCAGCAACGTATGTGCACAGCCGCCAAAATGGCTGGTGGTATTATTGTTGAGGCTGACATGACCTGGCTAAAAGCCGATATTACACAATTTGAATTGCCGAAACGGTTCGCTGTTTTGATCGCTGGCTGTTCACCGGCCAAACCAAGTAAACGCTGGCCCTCACATCATTTTGCCAGTCTGGCAAACATATTAACAAGACAGGGGCTGACGGTTGTTCTTGCGGGCACAAATGCTGACCGTGAAGCGGTGGATTCGGTTCGTGAAAACGCGCCAGATACCATAGATTTATCAGGAAAAACCAATATTCCCATGTTAGCGGCTCTGTGTAATCAGGCCAGTTTGGTCATTGGCAATGATACGGGGCCTGTTTTTCTGGCAGCCAAAACCGGAACACCGACGGTCATGGTGCTTGGTGCGGATACTGATCCAGATATGTCAGCGCCAGTTGGGGCACAGTGTTCGTGGATACAAAAAGTGCCTATCAGCGATATTACACCAGATATGGTGATTGAACGTCTCACGTCGATGAAAGCGTTATAAATATTTAAAAAGACGAGCCAGGCTGTTTCAAAAAGTCGATTTCGTCATCAGTTGATGGTCGCCCTAGAATTACATTTCGATGCGGAAACCGGCCAAATTGGGCAATAATATCACGATGTTTTACGGCAAATTCATAGGTGCGTTCTGTGGTCAGTTTCTTGAACAAGGGAAGCGACGCATCCTGAATTTCAATATCCTCACTATGCATCATGGGCATTAGCATAAAATGTCGCCAATGCGCATCGGGGTGATCTTTATAGCCGCGTTCTTCACATCGCAAGCTTAGCGCAAGTGCCATCTCATCTCCGGCAAAAGCACGTGGTGTATCGCGATAAACATTACGGGTAAATTGGTCTAAAACAATGATAAGCGCTAAACATCCAGCATCATTATCAGCCCAGCTATCAAGACGACCAGCTAAGGCATGTGTGATTGTTTTTTCGAATTTTGCTTTTATCAGCGCGTCAAAATCATCATCTTTTTTAAACCAGTGCTCTGGGGTGATTTCGCTAAACCAGAAAGCTATGACTTCATGATATTCAGGCATTGTGGGCATGTTTTCATCCTCAATTATGACAGGATAATATAATCACATCATAACACCTTACCCGGATTCATTAAATTTTTTGGATCTAATGCTGTTTTTATTGCGCGCATCGTATCCATGATTTCCGGACTTTTGACAGTCGCAAGTTGATCACGTTTGGTCTGACCTATGCCATGTTCTGCACTAATCGACCCGTTATATTTGGCAACATTTCGATAAAGTAATTCATAAAGCTGCGGCACTTTTTCGTCAAAGTCAGAGTTGCTATTTGGCCCTTCAACCAGATTGAAATGCAAATTACCATCACCGATATGCCCATAACCGCAAATCCAGATTGTTGGGTCAATCTCTTTGATACCTTGAACCATCTCGGCATAAAACGGGGCTAGAACGGATTGTGACAGTGACACATCCGAGCGGGCAACATTACCTGATAATTTATGCGATTCTGGTGCGCTTTCACGAACATCCCACAGGGATTGTCGTTGGGCGTCACTTGCGGCGATTGTGGCGTCAATGACCAGCCCATCTTCAAAGGCACTGGCAAGCACGTCTTCCATGATTTGGTTTAACGGCAATGTGCCATTTTGATCGACAACAATGCTTGCTGGATTGGTGCTGGCAATTTCCATAAGCACATTCATGTCACCCCGCGTTTCCAACGGTTGTGGAATATTTGGAAATTTGTCGAATAAAACATGCAATATATCAGCTGGAATAAGCTCAAAAGCTTCGACCGTGCCGCCTGATGCGGCTTGCAGGCGGTGAAGCAAGGTTACGGCTGCCTCAACATCACGTACTTCGGCAAAGGCGGTACTTCGCGCAACAGGCAGGGGAAAAAGACGCAAGGTTGCGGCGGTAATGATGCCTAATGTGCCTTCAGATCCGATAAACAGGTTTTTAAGATCATATCCGGTATTATCTTTACGCAGGCCACTTAGCAAATCGATGACTTTGCCGCCCATCAATACAACCTCTAGGCCCAGTGCTAGCTGGCGGGCGGAACCATAGCGGACAACATTCAGCCCGCCGGCATTCGTGCCCAGATTACCGCCTATGGTACAGCTACCTTTGGCGGCGAGATTTAAGGGGAAATAGAGTCCCTTTTCTTCGGTAATGTCATGCAGGTTTTGCAGAATACATCCAGCCTCAACAGTCATTGACATATTCTGCGGGTTAATTTCGCGAATAGCATTCATGCGCCGCAAAGATAGCAAAATTGTGTTGCCCGTTTCGTCTGGCGTCGCGCCGCCCATAAAACCGGTGTTCCCCCCTTGAGGTACGACAACGATATTTTCGGCATCGGCAAAGGCCATGATCTGTGACACTTCATCTGTGCTTGCTGGCAAAACAACAGCATGCGCTGCCCCGTGATACCGGTCATGCCAATCAGACATAAAGGGTGCCATATCGGCATCAGCGTTTAACACGGCTTTGGCGCCAACAATTTTGATTAAGCTATCAATAACGTTGCTAGGCATTAAATCCTCTATTTATTAACGCGGCGCGGCGGCGCGGCGAAGTCGGTCATTGATGGCTTCACCAAGCCCCTCATTGGGAATGGCCGCTATGGCAATGCGTTCAGCATTCTGTTCACCACCTAGCTTATCGGCTTTATGCAACAAAGCAAACAGGTTGGCGGCGGCTTCGGTTATATTTCCCGATTTACTTAGGTTTAATGAGGCGTTGCTGATCTGGGTGCCGAAACCGATCGCTATTTCATTATGTTCTGCTGTTTCGGCATTCATACGCACGCCAAGCTGTGGTGCATAATGGCTGGCAAGCTGTCCGGGGCTGATGGGTTTGTTTTCATCTTTTGAAGCTGTGTTTTGCCCAAGTAACCTGTGGCCCGCTTTTTCCAGCGCATCATTAATCGCATCGCGTGTGATGCCCCCAGGGCGTAAAATAACAGGGATGTCCGAACTGCAATCAACAATAGTTGATTCAAGGCCGCTTTGACAGGCGCCGCCATCAAGAACCAAGTCAATATGGCCGCCCAACCCATCAAGCACATGGCCAGCCATGCTGGGGCTAATACGACCAGATGGATTGGCACTTGGCGCGGCAAGGGGGCCATCAAAGGCAGTTAAAAGCTGCGATGCTGCTGGATGTGAAGGCACCCGCACTGCAATTTTGGATAATCCGGCGGTCGTTAGCATGCTGACCATACAATCGGCACTACGATCAAGGATCAGCGTCATGGCGCCTGGCCAGAAATGGGACGCCAGACATTCGGCAAGCGCTGTTTTTTTACCCAATTTGAAAGCCGCGTCACTTGTCGATACATGACTGATAAGCGGGTTAAATGATGGCCGCCCCTTGGTGGCAAAAATACTGGCAACGGCATGTGCATTACAGGCATCGCCACCAAGCCCGTAAACTGTCTCGGTCGGAAACGCCACAAGCCTGCCATCACGCAATACATCCACGGCGCGTGCAAGGCTATGATCAGAAATTAAAAGACACTCAGTCATGCGCTTTTAATACAGCATTGCATGGCGTGCGCCTAGCCATAGGTTAACAGTATCTGGACGTGGGCATTTAGCTGTATCTTTGGTTATGGACTTTGATCTGGAAATACCATTTATTGAAATGGCGACGACATAAACATTAACAAAGGTATCCGTATGTGTGGACGTTTCACCAGTACCGCAACGCCCGAGGAACTTATGCGGCTTTTCGGTGTTTCAGTGCTGGAAAATTTGCGTCCTCAATGGAATGTTGCGCCAAGCCAGTCAGTCACAATCATCACCCGTGATGGTCTGCAGAACGAAGCTGTCAGTGCAAAATGGGGGTTGCCGCCACGCACCAGCAAAGCCAGTTTTTTGATTAATGCCCGTATGGAAACCGTTACCCAGAAACCGACCTTTCGCGACGCGTTCCGCCTGTCGCGCTGTATCGTGCCGTCAAGTGGCTGGTTTGAATGGTCGGCACCAAAGACACCTTGGCATGTGCAGCTTTGTGATGGTGATGTAATGGGCTTTGCCGGTTTGACATTTCGGCGCAATGACGATCTGCATTTTGTGATCATGACCAGCGCGGCGGATGAAAAATTACGCGAAATACATCATCGGCAACCGCTAGTTCTTGAGCCGGATGCCTGGCATACATGGCTTGGCAGTGACCATCAATCAGCACTAACGCATTGTAAAATTGCCTCATCTAGCTGGTTTAACTGGTATCGGGTTACCGCAGATGTTGGCAATGTGGCCAATGACAATCCGGGGCTTGTAACACCGCTTTCACCAGATGCTTTTGCACCCATAAAGCCAGATCAGGCAGATTTGTTCGATTAAATATCGGTGATTGCGGCTTTGCGCACCAGAATACCATAAAGATGCCAAAGCACGAGCGCACCAGCACCGCGATAGGGTTGCCAGGCTGCGCCAAGTGTTTCCATTTCGGATGCCTTGGGTCGGTGTGGCAGTTGCTTTAGACGTTTCATGCCTTCCTGAAGTGCAATATCATTCACAGGCCAAGCATCCATATCGCCAAGCGCAAAAAGCCGGAAATTATCTGCTGTCCATGCGCCTATACCTCGTATTTGCACAAGCCGGTTCTGTACTGCCTGCCCATCCATATCTGCCAGAGCGTGCAAATCAATGCGCTTTGATACTATTTCATCGGCAATACCGATAATATATTCGGCTTTGCGACGTGATAGCCCGACAGCGGCCAGATCATCAGGTGATTTTGTTGCAATCACAGTTGCCTCAGTAACACCATTGACTTCCATCTTGTTCCAGATTGATGTGGCAGCCGCCCGCGAAATCTGCTGCCCGACAATAGCACGTGCCAATGTGTCAAAATTAGCTGGCAATGATCTGTCGGGCGGAGCGCCATATTGGCTAATCACAGAGGCAATATCGGGATCGATAGCACACAACGCATCTAAAGCACCGCCAGAGCCCAGCAAAATTGTTTTCATGTCAATCAGCAGATCATTCGTCATATCGTTTAGATTATATTTTGATTAAGGTAAAAGTAAGCAAAGAATTTTATCTAAAAATAGAGGAGACGATCAATGCGTGTTTGGGATTTACCGCTAAGACTGTTTCACTGGGGATTGGCCATATCTGTGATTGGCGCAATCATGTCCGCTAAGATTGGAGTTCTTGTAGTTCATGAGCGATTTGGACTAGCTGTTATGGCACTGGTTGGATGGCGTATTATCTGGGGGTTTTTAGGAGGGCACCATGCACGGTTTGCAAATTTTTTACGGGGTCCGCTAACCGTTATCGCATGGGTGCGTGGGGAAATTGCTGGTCGGCACAAAGTACGTGGTGCGGGACATAGCCCGCTTGCTGGCTATGCGGTTATGGCGCTTCTTATGATCACGTGGTTTATGGCTTTCAGTGGCTCCATATCAACTGACGGTATCTTGTTTGATGGCCCTCTGGCACATCTGCTACCTGCTTTTAACAAGACGGCGAATTCAGTTCATCATTTTGGTGAGAGGCTGTTGTTCCTTATTATCCTTTTACATATTGGCGCCATTCTAGTTTATAAATTTGTTAAAAAACGTGATTTGACTATGGCGATGGTCAAAGGTCAGGCAACCGATGAAGCAGGAACAATTGAAGGATCAGATGGATCGATTTCCCGTAATCGAACAATCTGTGGTGTTTTGCTTATGGTCGCCATGATAGCTGGGGCGCAAATGTTGACCTTGTTGCGACCTGCGTTGTTCTAGCGTTTGATGTATTTATTGGTGTGTTGCCTGTGAATGATATATCACTGATATATTATCTTAACGGCTAATTTCACCTCCCGTGAAGCCATGTGATCGATTTAGCTAAACACTAGATTGGCAAAGCTAGGATGCCCTGTGACACCATCAGTTTCACTACCTGTATCGCGCCCTTTTCTGGGTTTGTCTCTCAGCTTCTTGGCGGTATTACTTGGTCTGGCAACAGGCGTCCTTATTAAAAAAACCGCCTCAGACGCTGGTATCGCAACAACATTATTCTATCGGTTTCTGTTTTCAATTCCATTGTTGCTAGCCTATGCGGTTTTTGTGCGTGGTAGGTATTTTCTTCAGATTAACCAGACCAAAACCTTGGCTTTGCGGATCATATTTGGCGGTTCAGGTATTATTTTCTGGTTTTTATCTGTGCGCAATATGCCCTTTGGTCAGGCAACAGCCTTGTTCCAGAGTGCGGTGATCTTTGTGACCATTTTTTCACCTTTGTTGTTGGGCGAAAAAATAGGTTTATATCGCTGGTCAGCTGTAATTGTGGGTTTGTTTGGTGTCTTTATCGTTACTGATCCATTTGCGGGTGATATATCATTTTATGCGTTATTTGGCGTTTGCGCGGCAATGTCGGGCGCAGCCTTATCAATCGTCTTGCGACGCCTTGGTCGTGGTGACGCACCAGCCAGTGTGGCGCTATGGTACAATGGGTCGGGCACAATTGTCGCGGGGCTTGCTGTTATTATGATACCGGACCTGCTTGATCCGGTGGGTGGACAATTACTGCTTGATCTGATTTTACTTGGCGTGATTGGTTCGGCGTTACAAATATGCTTTACGAGCGCCTATCGATATTCGGACGCGGTGGTTGTGTCGTCCATGCGCTATCTACAGATTCCTCTTTCGGGAATAGCTGGCTATTTAATGTTCGCCGAGGTCATGAATATCACACAGATTCTAGGTGTTATAATTATCATATCAAGCTGTCTTGTGATTGCATGGCGCGAATTTGTCCGCAATCGTGCAACACCCTTGCTACCGGAATAGTTCCGACAAAATGATATTGCAAAGCTGTTGCAAATGCATCCCGATATTCTATAACGAGCGCATGATGATACGCCGCAAGTCCTAACAGGAGGCTTTATAATGCCAACACGTCTTATTCGTATTATGGGCGAATCCGATATTGTCGATGTCGATATGGATGCCAGCACTGACGCGGGATTGCCGCTATTGATGGGATTGGCGTCTGATGATCGGATTAACATTCTGGGGCATTGGATGGATCAGGACCGTGGTGAAAAGCTGGCTGCTGATCCAGCGCATCTGGCGGCGATGACGTTAATTGCCAAAGACCATGTTGAAAATCATGACATTGCCAAACAATTCGACGCGGGTGCTAATTTTGTTGTCTTGACTGTCTTGCGTGAAAAATGGCCAGTTGGTTCCAAAGCAAAATTTCAAGCTGTTGCCAGCCGGGTTAGTGCCGAACATACCTATATCGCCTATCCATGTGGCGCGGCTAAAATTGAAAATCTGGATGATGATGATCTGCTAAAACAATCGGAAACGAACCAGCTTGCTTTTGCGTTGCCATTTTTCAAAAAGAATCGTCGCCGTTTTGCCAACAGTAGTGCTGTTCAGGGGCTAATCAAACAAGGGTTTGCTGGTTAAACATCCCTGACAGACAGCATATCCTTGATTGATTTAATGAGGCGAACACAGCAACTAATTCTGCAATTCGTCGATATTTTTGAAATAGTCCAATGCTTCGGCATTGGCGAGCGCAGACGTGTTTTTTACCGCGCGGCCATGAATTATATCACGAACGGCAAGTTCAGTTATTTTACCCGATCTTGTGCGCGGAATATCTGGGACAGCAACAATAACAGCAGGCACATGACGCGGTGTTGCACCTGACCGAATGGCTTTCTTTAAAGCGGCTTTGAGATCATCAGTCAGTTCGCAACCATCCGCCATGCGAACAAACAGGATCACACGAACATCATTATCCCAATTCTGACCAATAACCAGAGCTTCAATGATTTCAGGAAACGCTTCAACCTGACGATAGATTTCAGCCGTGCCAATGCGAACGCCGCCCGGATTGAGCGTTGCATCTGAACGACCATGAATGATAATGCCGCCACGCTGGTTTAATGTTGCCCAGTCGCCATGTCGCCATACGCCCGGGAAATGTTCAAAATAGGCAGCTTTATATTTATGGCCATCGGCATCATTCCAGAACATGACAGGCATTGAGGGGAAGGGCGCACTGCAACATAATTCACCTTGCTTGTTGCGCACGCTTTGCCCGTCATCATCAAGAACGTCAACGGCCATCCCAAGACCACGAGTTTGGATTTCACCTGCATATACAGGCTGGGATGGTGAACCAAGCACAAAGCACGACACAATATCCGTGCCCCCTGAAATCGAGCATAATTGCACATCATCTTTTATCGATTGATAAACAAAATCGAAACCATCAGACGACAATGGTGATCCCGTTGATAAAAGACTTCGTAGCGCACTTAGATCAACTGATTGAGACGGGTGATAGTCGGCATTGCAGACAGCGTCGATATATTTGGCCGAGGTGCCAAACAAGGTCAGTTTCTCGGTTTCGGCAATTTGCCAAAGGCGTTCAGGGCCTGGATAAAATGGATTGCCCTCATAAAGTACGATAGTTGCTTTCATCATCAATGCCGAAACAAGCCAGTTCCACATCATCCAGCCACAAGTGGTAAAATAGAAAACATTATCGCCCGCTTTGATATTGCCATGCAGGCGATGTTCCTTGATATGTTGCAACATTGTGCCGCCGATTCCATGCACAATACATTTTGGCGCACCGGTGGTGCCACTCGAATACAGAATATATAGCGGGTCGTTAAAGGCAGTTCGGGTAAAGTCAGATATGGGCGTATGATTCAACGCATCAGCAAATAAGGTGGCATTGTCAAAACCTGACAAATCAGGTCGTTCGTTCAGATAGGGGATAATCAGGATTTTACGAATTGATGGTACCGCGGCAACCAGATCCGCAACCACCGGCAAACGATCAATTCCCTTGCTTGCATAATGATACCCATCGCAGGCCAGTAAAATTTTTGGCTCTATCTGGCCAAAGCGATCACGGACACCATCGAGTCCAAAATCAGGCGAGCAACTGGAAAAAACCGCACCAAGCGTCGCTGTTGCCAGCATCATGATGATTGTTTCAGGTACGTTCGGAGCATAGGCAGCGACACGGTCGCCTTTAACAATGCCTGCCTGTTGCAACCATCCGGCCAATGCCATTGCATTGTTATATAATTCCTTGCGGGTCAGGCTTTGATGACGGCCATCTTCACCATAGGCGCTGATAGCAATCGCATCATCGGCGTCACGCAACATATTTTCGGCAAAATTGACTTTGGCATCTGGAAAGAATCTGGCGCCTGGCATCTGATCTGCATCGATAAGTATGCGTTCGCCTTTGTCGCCTATGACGCCATGCCAGTCCCACAGCGCCGACCAGAATTGTGTGCTGTTATCGACTGACCATTGCCATAATTTCTGAAAATCATCATCTCCGTCATAATGGCCATGTTCAGTCAGAAATGCGGTGAAGTAGGTGATCTCGGCATGTTTTAGGTTGTTCTGATCAGGGGTCCATAAAAGGCGATCATGCGATGAAAATAAATTGGCAGTCATAAAGTATCCTGATCAAATATTGCAGATTTTGATAATACACGAACAACCTATCATATTAGTGATTAGGCGCAATCTTCCGATAAATTTTCTACTTTGATGAAAACAGAAAAATATTTTCTTTATTATAGAAAACAATGCTTTGCTTTGGTTTGTGGCAGCATCTATCATGAAGGTTAAGACTTCTGGACAATAGGCAACATTATATGTTTTGTATAAACGTTAACAAATAGTTAATTTGTGTTAATGTTTAAAGCATGACGAGTGCCAACAATATTCATTCTGGTGTTTTGTAAAATCGGGAGTATGCAAAATAATGGACCAGCAGCTCAAGCTACAGATAAGAGAGCGTGTCGCCCCCCTGATCGATAGGGCCTTTGCCCCTTTGACCACGCCCATGCACGAAGTTGCCAAAAGCCGCTGGATGACTGCGCAGAAGGGCAACCTTATAACCCAGCTCGAACTTATGCATTCGGGAAATAAAGGTTTGCTATATTGTTGCGTGTCGCGTGATGGTAGCGGCCCGCTGAAAGCATCTTTCCTGACCATGTTACTGCTTGAAGATACAATAGCGACAGGAAGCGCGCCGTTTGGCATCTGCTCAGGTGAAGCCTCAATCACTGTCTATCGTTTTATCGATCTTAGCGATGCGACCAGCGAATCATTGGCAACAATGGTTAATAATTTTCATAATATGGCGGCGGTTGTTTTGCTAGATTATATTGATGATACCGAATTCACCGCGGTTATGAACGAACTTGATTTTGCCTAGCCGCGCGTCATCGCCTATTGCATCTCTGCCTATTGATCCATATGTCTTCTGTTGATATGTGGCCTTTGATTAAGGTCATTTCCTTTCGCAGACAAGAAGCGGGACAACATGGAACATATGTATGATTTGGTGGTGATCGGGGCTGGCTCAGGCGGTGTCCGTGCCGCCAGAATTTCGGCTAGCCATGGCGCCAAGGTCGCTGTGATCGAAGGCGATCGGCCAGGCGGCACCTGTGTTATCCGTGGCTGCGTTCCCAAAAAGCTACTTATGTATGGATCAATGTTTTCCGCAGATGTGGAAGATGCGCGCGGGTTTGGCTGGCATGTTGACAAGCCTGCGCATGATTGGAGGCATCTGATAGCCGCGAAAAATACCGAGCTGAACCGGCTTGAGTCGATTTATGTGTCCTTGCTGGAAAATGCTGGTGCGACGCTGATCCGTGGTTTTGCCAAGGTGACAGGCCCGCATAATATTGAGGTTAATGGTGATGAAATCACGGCGCAAACGATTCTGGTTGCGGTTGGTGGCATCCCGCAGATGATCGATGTGCCTGGCATGTATGATCATGCGATAACCTCTAACGAAGCACTCGATCTTGATAATTTTCCGTCTGAAATTCTGATTTATGGCGGTGGCTATATTGCGCTTGAATTTGCAGGCATTTTCAATGGTTATGGCGCGAAAACGCATCTTGTGTATCGAGGTGACTTGCCGTTGCGTGGGTTTGATGATGATATTCGCCGTCATATTGCTGTGGCCATGCAGGATCGCGGCATCATTTTGCATCCAGGTACAACCATTGACGCGCTTGAAGATAACAAGGCCAAGAAAATAGCGACCCTCAGCGATGGCACAAAAATGCATGTCAATCAGGTGATGGCGGCTACCGGACGCAAGCCCAATACCGACAATCTAGGTCTGGATCAGATAGGCGTCGATATGGGACGAAATGGCGAAATTTTGGTAGATGCGTATTCCCGCACGTCGGTCCCTAGCATCTATGCTGTTGGTGATGTTACGGATCGGGTGAATTTGACCCCTGTTGCTATCAACGAAGGCCACGCCTTTGCCGACACATTATACGGCAATAACCCCCGCATCATCAGTCATGAAAACATCGCTTCGGCGGTTTTTAGCCAACCTCCTATCGCCACTGTCGGTTTGTCCGAAGCCGACGCCGCCAAGACATTTGATAAAATTCGTGTCTATGAAAGCCAGTTCCGGGCTATGAAAAACACCATATCGGGACGCGGTGAAAAGACCTATATGAAGCTCATCGTCGATGACACAACTGACAAGGTGGTTGGCGCGCATATGATGGGGCCAGATTGCGGGGAAATCATGCAAGGTATAGGGATTGCAGTAAAGGCAGGAGCTACAAAAGCCGATTTTGACGCCACCATTGGCATTCATCCAACAGCCGCCGAAGAATTTGTGACTATGCGTTCGCCGCGTGATTAGGCTCATTTTATGGCTAATGGCTATATAGCGCCTTTACGGACAAACTAGGTATGCAGGCATCGCCAAATGGCGAAAAAGCTTGAATATTATGCGTAAATACGCATGATTGGGCTTGTTCATACAAGAATTATGCACTTTCGACATTTCGCAGTGCAAAAGAGGATCAAAAATTATGGAATGGCAGCCAACTAGCTGGCGCTCGCACCCTATTTTGCAGGTGCCTGAATATCCCGATGCCGATAAGGTGCAGATGGTTGAGAAAAAACTCTCGGCCATGCCACCACTTGTGTTCGCTGGCGAGGCGCAAAGTTTGCGTGATCGGCTTGGCGACGTAGCCGAAGGGCGTGCCTTTTTGCTACAAGGTGGTGATTGCGCCGAAAGCTTTGCCGAATTTTCAGCCAATAATATTCGTGACAGTTTTAAAGTATTGCTCCAGATGGCGGTGGTTCTGACCTTTGGTGCGTCAATGCCTGTTGTGAAAATTGGGCGTATGGCGGGGCAATTTGCCAAGCCAAGATCGGCTTCAACTGAAATTATTGATGGTGTTGAATTGCCAAGCTATCGCGGTGATATGGTTAACGCTATGGGCTTTACTGAAAAGGAACGCGTGCCTGATCCAAAACGACTTTTGCGTGTTTATGAACAGTCTGCCGCCACGCTTAATCTGCTTCGTGCTTTTGCACAAGGCGGCCTTGCTGACCTAAATAAAGTACATAGCTGGGTCACAGATTTTCTTCGGGATGCGCCGGAAACGGCAAAATTTGAAGCTCTTGCTGAGCGTATTGAGGAATCACTTGCCTTTATGAAGGCCTGTGGGATCACCTCTGCGACTGCACGGCCACTGGCCGAAACCGAACTTTATACAAGCCATGAAGCCTTGTTGCTTAATTATGAAGAGACGATGACGCGTCGGGATACCATCACCGAAGAACAGGGATGGTATTCAACATCAGC
Source organism: Candidatus Puniceispirillum sp. (assembly GCA_018668795.1). Classification (GTDB taxonomy): domain Bacteria; phylum Pseudomonadota; class Alphaproteobacteria; order Puniceispirillales; family Puniceispirillaceae; genus Puniceispirillum. The sequence goes on from JABJBD010000075.1 coordinate 17,995, forward strand.
GCATATGTTGTGGATTGGTGACCGTACACGCCAGCCTGATGGGGCGCATGTTGAATATATGCGCGGCATTTCAAATCCAATCGGCTTGAAATGTGGGCCAAGCCTTGATCCGGATGAATTACTGCGCCTGATCGATACGCTTAATCCTAATAATATCCCGGGTCGCCTGACTTTGATTGCCCGAATGGGCGCTGACAAGGTGCGCGCTGGTTTGCCGCCATTGCTCAAAGCTGTGCAAAAGCATGGTGCGCATGTCGTTTGGTGCTGTGACCCGATGCATGGTAACACGATTAAGGCATCAAGTGGTTACAAGACACGGCGCGTTGACGATGTTATGTCAGAAGTGCGTGGGTTTTTTGACGCGCATGACGAAATCGGCACATATCCTGGGGGTGTGCATTTTGAAATGACTGGCCAGAATGTGACCGAATGTGTTGGTGGTGTTGTCGATGTTACCGAGGCTCGTTTGGGTGATCGTTATCATACGCATTGTGACCCACGTTTGAATGGTGCGCAGGCATTGGAACTTGCGTTTCTAATTGCTGATTTAATGAAGCGTCGTCGTGGTGGACAGTCTGAATTGTCGCAAGCCGTTTAAATGTTTCACGCGTCATCGTTGCAGATAGCGGGGGCATAATGTCAAAATTTGCCAGCACTGGGCCAAAACCAAACGTTCAACCTAGTTTGACGGATACCTATTTCAGGCATACGCGCAATATCGTGCAAGCGCATGGTGATTGTGATGTGACCTATGCGGTATTTATGCGCAGACCTGTAACATTGGCAGGCAAGCTGGCATTCGACTGGCTTGAAGCGATGGCAGAAGACCGTGGTGTCACGATTCATATCGAAAAGCTATATGCCGAAGGCGCATGGATTGGCGCGGGGGAACCGATTTGCTATATCAGCGGGCCATTTTCGGCACTGGTTGATCTGGAAACAATTTTTCTACAACGTCTGGGACCAAGCTGTGTTGCTGCCTATAACGCCTACAATATGTGTATTGAACTACCGCATGTCAGCTTTTTGGCAATGGATGCGCGCCATTGCGCTGGGTCGGAAATGGCCGAATTGATGGCTTATGGTGCTTCTGTTGGCTCGGCCAAGGCTAAGGCCAAAACTGGTGCAGTTGGCTTTATTGGTTGTGCGGCAGATGCCACAGCCCATTTCTTTGGTGCCGAAAAAGGCATGGGTACGATGCCGCATGCGCTGATTGGCTATGCGGGGTCAACCTTGCGGGCAGCGCAATTATTTCATGAAACAATTCCAGACGCCCCGCTAACGGTTCTGGTTGATTATTTTGGCAATGAAATTACCGATGCGCTTGAGGTTGCCACGTATTTTTCTGATATGGCAAAATCTGGTGCCTTGTCCATTCGTCTTGATACGCATGGTGGCCGGTATGTTGAAGGGCTGGATACGCAGACCTCATATGCTGTTCTTGAACGTAATGTGCCTGAAGCTATTCGCGGGTATCGCAGTGATGCGGAACTCAAGAATCTAATGGGAACTGGCGTTAGCGCAGCATCAGTCTGGCATCTTCGTGAAACGCTTGATGCGCATGGATTTGAACATGTTAAGATTGTTGGTTCCAGCGGCTTTGGGCCAGATAAGTGCCGCGTGTTCTCATTAGCAAAAGCACCTCTTAATCTGATTGGTACAGGGTCATTTTTGCCACAAATATGGTCTGAAACCTATGCGACGGCTGATATCATCGCCTATGACAAACAGGCGCGGGTAAAAGTCGGCCGGGAATTCCTAATTCGTAAATAGAAAAAGTATTATGATTGATAAACCTATCTCGATTGCGCTTGCTCAGTTGAATTCCCACCTCGGCAATATAGCTGGTAATGTTGAATGCCTGATTGATGCCCGTGAAAAAGCCAATGCGGGCGGTGCGGATATCATTTTGACGCCGGAAATGTTTTTGTCGGGTTATCCATGCGATGACCTTGTTCTGCGCAGTGATTTCATGTCTGAGGTTGAGGCAGGAATTATCCGTCTTGCCAGTGTTACGGCTGATGGTGGCGCGGCAATCATTGTTGGGGCTCCTTATCGTGAACATAGCGGCGATGATGTTGTTATTTATAATTCGGTATTTGTGCTTGATGAAGGCAAGGTGATCGGGCGTCGTGACAAGGTGAATCTGCCTAATTATGGTGTTTTTGACGATAAGCGTAATTTTACGGCGGGGGCGATGCCGGGGCCTGTTCTGGTGCGCGGCCTAAAGCTTGGTTTGCCTATTTGCGAAGATATATGGACGCCTGATGTTGTTGAATGTCTGCAGGAATCTGGTGCAGACATGATCGTATCACTGAATGCGTCGCCATTTGACAGCCGTAAAAATGACCAGCGAATGGCGCATGCCGTAAGTCGGGCAATTGAAACAGGCTTGCCACTTCTATATGTTAATTTGATCGGTGGTCAGGATGAATTGGTATTTGATGGCGGATCATTCGCCCTTAATGCAGATGGAAATCTTGCCACCCATTTGCCTAGCTTTTCGCAAGCTGTGGTTCAGGTTCAGGTCAAATCTGATTTTGGGGCATTGTCTTTAACAGGTCAGATAACACCGCCTGATGAAGGCTTGGCCGCTATCTATCGCGGATTAATGCTTGGTGTTCGCGATTATGTGCAGAAAAATGGCTTCCCTGGCGTTGTTCTTGGCTTGTCGGGTGGCATTGACTCGGCGTTGGTTGCCGCTATTGCCGCCGATGCGCTTGGTGCTGATGCCGTGCATGCGGTGATGATGCCGTCACCTTATACCAGTGATGAAAGCCTTGATGATGCAGCAGACCTTGCAACTCGTTTTGGTATGCGCCTTGATACGATTTCGATAGCGCCAGCAATGGCGGCGATGGACGAAATGCTGGTTGATCAATTTGCTGGTAAGGATCCGGATATCGCCGAAGAAAATATTCAGTCTCGTTTACGCGGTACTATTTTGATGGGTATCTCAAATAAGAATGGCGCGATGGTCATGGCAACTGGAAACAAGTCTGAATATGCGGCTGGCTATTCAACGTTGTATGGTGACATGTGTGGCGGCTTTGCGCCGATCAAGGATGTCTGGAAAATACAGGTCTTTGATCTATGCCGTTGGCGAAATACACATTTGCCTCGTGGGGCGGCGGGACCCGAAGGTGAAGTCATCCCAATACGCATTATCGATAAGCCACCGTCCGCCGAACTGCGTCCGGATCAGAAAGATACGGACTCATTGCCGCCTTATGAACGCCTTGATGCGATCATGCGGGCACTGACCGAAGATGCTGCTGACATTGATGCTATCGTCGCACAGGGCTATGACAGACGTGAAGTTGATCATGCCAGCCAGCTATTGTTTCGTGCCGAATTCAAACGCTTTCAGTCAGCGCCTGGGCCAAAAATGACTTCAATTGCCTTTGGTCGGGATCGCCGTTTACCATTAACATCTGGATTTAGCCCCCTAAAAACGTTTATCAAGTAGGCATGTGGTTCTAAAACAAAAAAGTCAGCGCATTAGCGTGATCAGGAGATAAAATGAGTGCGATAAAGGTTCGCTTTGCGCCAAGCCCGACAGGTAATTTGCATGTTGGCAATTTGCGCACAGCTTTGGTCAACTATCTGTTTGCGCGCAAATTTGATGGGCATTTCATGTTGCGTATTGATGATACTGACGAAGAAAGATCAACAGTGGCTTTCGAAGAGTCAATCCGTGCCGATCTAAGCTGGATGGGGATGACTTGGGATTCCGAGGATCGTCAGTCTAACCGCCTTGCACGCTATGATGAGGCGCTTGCCGATCTGGTCGCCAAAGGGCGTGCCTATGCCTGTTATGAAACACCGGAAGAATTATCGCTCAAACGAAAAGCCCAGCTTGGTGCTGGCCGGCCACCAGTTTATGATCGGGCAGGTCTAAAGCTGACTGACGAGGCAAAGGCCAAACTTGAAGCTGATGGGCGCAAGCCGCATTGGCGGTTTTTGTTGAATGATTCCCAAGTTAGCTGGCATGACAAAGTACGTGGTGATGTCGCCTATCATATGTCTAGCCTGTCTGATCCGGTGTTGATGCGCGAAGATGGCCGCGTGATCTATACGCTGGCATCGGTTGTTGATGATATTGATCATGGCATCACACATATCCTGCGTGGTGAAGATCACGTGACCAATTCAGCAGCACAAATTCAACTGTTTGAGGCTCTGGACGCTACACCACCATCCATGGGGCATATGGCCTTGCTGGCGGGTGCCGATGGTGAAGGCTTGTCAAAGCGCATTGGAAGCCTGTCCATTGGTGAATTGCGCGCTAATGGGCTGGAACCTGAGGCGATTGCCAGCTTGCTGGCGCGTATCGGGACGGCTGATCCAGTTGTGCCACATAATGATCTGGCCGTGATTATTGACGGTTTTGACATCTCACGTTTTGGCCGTGCAACAGCCAAATTTGATCCAGCAGAGCTTGATGCCGTCAATGCGCGTATTGTACAGGAGTTGGATTTTGATGTTGTCGTCGGCAAATTAGATGCTCTAGGTGTAGGCGGTGGTGCAGATTTCTGGAAAACCGTCAGAGGCAATATCCGCATTGTAAGTGAGGCGGCTGACTGGTGGCAGATATGTACCGCGCCGATCACGCCTATTATGGACGCGCCTGACGTTACCACGGCGGCGGCTAGTTTATTGCCAGATGGTGATCTATCTGCTGAAATATGGTCAGATTGGACAAAGTCAATCGCGGCCAAAACAGGCGTCAAGGGCAAGGGTTTGTTTATGCCACTTCGGCTGGCATTGACGGGGCAGGATAAAGGTCCTGAAATTGCGCCTTTGCTGGCCTTTATGGGACGTGATCGCGTCATCGCACGATTGCAGGGGGATAGCGCGTGAGTGGCCTAAAGCTCTATAACACGCTGACGCGGCAAAAGGATGCCTTCGAGCCGATTGATCCGGCACATGTCGGCATATATGCCTGTGGCCCAACAGTCTATGATCGTATTCATGTGGGTAATGCTCGACCAATAGTCGTATTTGACGTGCTGGTGCGGTTGTTGCGCCGTCAATATGACACAGTTACCTATGTCCGCAATATTACCGATGTTGATGATAAAATCATCAAACGGGCGGATGAACGCGACATCACCATCACTAAATTATGTGATGAAACGATCAAGACCTTTCACGCAGATACCGAAAGTCTGCTGACAGATACCCCTGATATTGAGCCACGTGCGACCGAACATATTGATGATATGGTGGCGATGATTGAGACACTTATTGCCAATGGTTTTGCCTATGAAGCCGAGGGGCATGTAATGTTTCACGTGAAACAAATGCCTTCCTATGGTGGCCTGTCGCGGCGAAGTATGGATGATATGATCGCTGGTGCCCGTGTTGAAATCGCACCCTATAAACGTGATGCGGCTGATTTTGTTCTGTGGAAACCAAGCACGCAAGCGCAACCTGGCTGGGATAGCCCGTGGGGGCGGGGGCGTCCGGGCTGGCATATCGAATGTTCGGCAATGTCAAAAGTCCATCTTGGTGCGGTGTTCGACATTCACGCTGGCGGCCTTGATCTGATTTTTCCGCATCATGAAAACGAAATCGCGCAATCCTGCTGTGCGCATAATACCGATAAAATGGCCAATTACTGGCTTCATAACGGCTTTGTCACTGTCGAAGGTGAAACGATGTCCAAATCAACTGGACATTTTGTGACTGTCGCTGATGCTGTTGCCACGCATCGTGGTGAGGTTGTGCGTTATATCCTGTTATCAGCGCATTATCGCGCACCGCTAGATTTTTCTGATAGTGCAGCAACTGATGCACGAAATAGCCTTGACCGTCTGTATCGTGCGATTGGTGATGTGGCGGCTGACCCGGAAATGGTTGATGCGGCGTTTTTGAACTGCCTATGTGATGATCTGAACACGCCAGCCGCTATGGCACGTCTGCATGAGCTGGCACGGCTTGCCAATAAAGGGGATGATAGGGCGGCCATTGCCCTGAAATCAAGTGCGGCGGTGATGGGAATGCTAGGACAAAGTGGTGATGCCTGGGCCAAAGGCGTGAAAGCCAGAGGTGTTGTGGCTTCAGGCGCGGGTGGCGCAGTAGAGATAGTCATAGACGAGGATGTCGATGCCAAAATAGACGCACGCAATGACGCCCGAAATCGACGTGATTTTGCCGAAGCGGATCGTATTCGTGATGAATTAGCGGCAAATGGCATATATCTTGAAGATAGCGCAGACGGAACGATCTGGCGGCGTGGCTAGCAATTTTGGTAGGCTTTTGCTAGATACTGAGCAGGGTAGTGATGCGCCATTGTGTGTCATCCAATCACCCAAAGGGAGATGCCAGCATGGGCGGCGAGAGAATTTGGCTTTTTGATACGACATTGCGCGATGGCGGGCAGACACGCGGCGTTGACTTTTCGCATGCAGACAAAATTGCGATTGCCTCTGCGCTAGACGAAATTGGTATCGACTATGTCGAAGGTGGCTGGCCAGGGGCAAATCCGACTGATGACGCCTTTTTTGCCAACCCTCCGCAGCTCAAAAATGCCAAGATGGTTGCCTTTGGCATGACCCGACGTGGTGGTCGCAGCACCGCCAATGACCCTGGCTTGAACGCGGTTCTTGATGCTGATGTACCAGCCGCCTGTTTGGTTGGTAAAACATGGGATTTCCATGTAAAAACCGCGCTGAATATTACATTTGAAGAAAATCTGGACATGATTAGCCAGTCGATTGCCGCCGCCAAGGAACGCGGGCGAGAAGCAATGTTTGACTGTGAGCATTTCTTTGATGGCTATAAAGCCAACCCGTCTTTTGCCCTTGATTGTGTAAAGGCGGCACATGCAGGTGGTGCCAGCTGGGTTGTGTTATGTGACACTAATGGTGGCACCTTGCCTGATGATGTGTATGAGATTGTCAGTGCGGTGAAACAGGCTTGCCCTGATGTTGCGCTGGGTATCCATTGCCATAATGATGCGGGTGTTGCAGTGGCAAATTCACTAGCTGCAATCCGCGCAGGCGCGCGTCAGGTGCAGGGCACAATCAACGGACTTGGTGAACGTTGCGGCAATGCAGACTTGATTTCATTGATACCATCTTTGGTGCTGAAAACAGAATTTGAAACAGGTATTGCAAAAGACAAGTTACCAAAATTAATGACATTGTCTCGGATGCTGGATGAGCGTTTGAACCGCGCGCCAAATGCGCATGCGCCCTATGTTGGCGCAGCAGCCTTTGCGCATAAAGGTGGTTTGCACGCATCAGCAGCGCAAAAAGACCCTAGAACCTATGAACATGTCGCGCCTGAGTCAGTTGGCAATGAACGCCATTATCTGGTGTCCGATCAGGCGGGCCGGTCAAATATGCTGGCGCGTTTTGCGGAATTCGGGATTGACGTTGATGCCAAGGATCCACGTCTTGATCGTTTGATCGCAGTGGTTAAAGAAAAAGAATATGAAGGCTGGGCATTTGACTCTGCCGAAGCCAGTTTTGAATTATTGGCACGCCGGATGTTAGGTGAGCCAAGTGATTATTTCTCAATTGGCCGTTTTCGGGTCATGGATGAACGCCGCTTTAATGCTAAAGGTGATCTGGTTGTTGAGTCCGAAGCGACAGCGACAATTGTGGTGGGCGCAGATAGCCATCATGAAGCGGCTGTAGGAAATGGTCCGGTAAATGCGGTTGATACAGCAATGCGCAAAGCCTTGGTTTCGGCGTATCCAACACTGGCTGATGTCGAGCTTGTGGATTATAAAGTCCGTATTCTGGACGCCAATGATGATATGTCTGGCACTGGGGCGATGACCCGTGTGTTGATCGAATTTCGTGTGCCAGATGGTACCACATGGCGTACCGTTGGCTTGTCAACGAATATAATCGATGCATCGGTCGCGGCACTTGGTGATGGTATGATCTGGAAATTGATGCATGATAAAGTTCCAGCTCCTCAGGGTGTGGCGTGACCCCCTGACCTTTAAACACGGAATTTATGATGAATGATCTGATACCGATGGATAATTGCCCGGTGGTGATTTTGGCACGTCCACAAATGGCTGAAAATATTGGTGCGGCGGCGCGTGCTATGATGAATTGTGGTTTGCGTGACCTGCGCATAGTCAATCCACGTGATGGATGGCCTAATCCCGTTGCCTTGCCCATGGCGGCAGGGGGGAAATCGATTATTGAGACAGCGCAGGTTTTTGATACATTAGCTGATGCGGCGCACGATATTTCTTTCATGGTGGCGGCAACTGCCCGCCAACGTGATATGCCCATCCGTGCTAGTGAGCCGCGCGAGATTGTAGATGAGTTGGTTCAAAAGGCCAAAAAGGGTCGGGTTGCGTTACTGTTTGGCCCCGAAGCATCAGGTTTGGATAATAATGAAGTGGTGCTTGCCGATGTTGCTGTTTCAGCCGCATTAAACCCAGATTATCCCTCATTGAATCTGGCACAGGCGGTATTGCTATTGGCATGGGAATGGCGGGTAGCCGGATTATCTGACCTAGGCACCATGCCGCAACGGCAATCAAGAGATGAGGATGCAGATGATGAGACGGCACCTGTAAAGGAACGCGATTATTTTTTTCAGCGGCTTGAAAGCGCGCTTGATGAGAGTGGTTTTTTCTCATCAGCCGAGATGGCGCCAGCCGTAAAACGCAACATCCGTGCCCTGATTAACCGCGCCACGCCAAGCCGTCAGGAAATAAGCACCTTGCATGGTATTGTTCAGGCTCTGACCAGTAAGCGGCGTGATCGATAGATGGTTGACAAAATCTATGTGAATGGCTAGTTTGCGCCATTCTCGGGAAAGTGGATTACACCAGCGGGGTGTGATGCCGGTCGAAAGACCCTACCGGGGCAACAAAGGAGCCAAAAATGGCAAAATCAGATCATAAGCGGCATTCCGCTAAACATAAAATTGACCGCCGTCTAGGTGTTAACCTGTGGGGTCGTCCTAAATCTCCTGTAAATGCTCGTGAATATGGCCCCGGCCAGCATGGTCAGCGCCGTAAGGGTAAACTGTCTGACTTCGGTCTGCAGCTGCGCGCCAAGCAGAAGCTGAAAGGCTATTACGGC
>JABJBD010000016.1 GCA_018668795.1 Candidatus Puniceispirillum sp.
ATCCTCGCTACAGACGACTTTCCCCGAATAACCAACTTCGATAAGTTGGTTCCGAAACGCCTCTACATAAATTCGATTTCGGCCTAGTGGCCCGGTTAGAACGCAAAATTCTGTGTCTAAGACTTGCAGCACATTGACCAAATGCGTGCCGAGCAACGCACCCGCATTACGCACCAAATCAGCCGTTTGTGAATCTTCGTCATTACAGTCATTGATTATGTCGCGCAGTAACTTGTCATACGAACGAAATTGCTTGATGTTCTCATAGCCAGAATCCCCCATGCCCAGCTTGTGGATAATAGACCATCCAGACGCCACAGTATTCAAACATCCGCGTTTGCCGCATGAACACAAAACACCATCGCGCTCGGCAAGAAGATGGCCAAGGTCGCCAGCCAAATGCCGATTGCCAGTCAGAAGCTCGCCATCACTGATAATCGCACCACCGACACCCAGCGCCGCCCGCACAAGAACCAAATTTTTTGTGCCAATAAAACTGCCTATACGGGTTTCGGCAATGGCAATACAGCGCGTAACATTTTCGATCACCAAAGGGCACTTAAAGCGACGCTGAAACTCCTCACGCAAATCAAATTTAGGCCAGCCAAGATAGGGTGCGCTTTGCAAGGATTGTGATGTTTTGTTCAAAAATCCGGCAATTGCGAATCCAACGCCAAGCAGCCGCGATCGCTTAACCTTATGCAGCTTGCAAAGTTTCGCAGCATGATATGCGACTTCATCTAGTGTGTTAAATGGGTCAGCTGGCGATTTCGGGTAGAAAGAGACCTCATCAATCACCGTGCCCAATAGATTGGAAAGGGTGACGCTGGCATGGGTTGCCAGCACAGTGACGCCAAGAACATAGCCGCCATGTTTATTGATCCACAAGCCAACACGCTTGCGGCCACGAGTGAGGGCAATAACCGATGACGGGCCCTCTTCAACAAGGCGCGAGCGAATCAGCTCATTCACAATATTGGTAATGGCCGCATTGGTAATGCCAACCAAACCCGCGATTTCAGTTCGATCAATACCCGGGCTTTCATGGATCAAGGTTAACACCTTACCACGGTTGATTTGCCTTACGCCCTCAAAGCTCGGGGGGGTTTTATACATTCAGAACTCAATTGCTCTTTATTAAATCTATAAATCGTGATTAGATTATTTAACTTAAAAAAAAATAAGTCAAGGACTGACAATGAGCGCAAGAACAGACCATCAAAAACCTAACATTGTTCTGATTATGACCGACCAGCAGCGCGCCGACACGATTGCCGAGCTTGGGCATCCGTGGATGCAAACACCGAATCTGGACAGACTAGTCAAACAGGGCACGTCCTTTACCAATTGTTTTGTGACCTCGCCGGTCTGTGTTTCATCACGCGCCAGTGTTTTCCTTGGTGCTTATCCGCATACCACCAATGTTTATACAAATTTTGAAATATGGCAGCCGAACTGGGTTAACTGGCTTGCGCAGGCAGGCTATCACTGTGTCAATATTGGCAAGATGCACATCAACCCCTACGATGCCAAAGGCGGTTTTCACCAACGGTTTTTTGTTGAAAACAAGGATCGGCCGCTATTTCTGGAAGACCATGAACGCGCGCTTTACGACGAATGGGATAAGGCGTTGAAGGCGCATGGGCTGGAAAAACCATCCCGTTATACGCGGGTTAGAGACGATCGCGATGCTTTTTTGAAGAACCTTGGCTGTTTTACCTGGGAAACTGATGATGATATGCATCCAGATAATTTCGTTGGCGACACGGCGATCTGGTGGCTCGAAGATCGCAAGGCCGACAGCCCGTTCTTTTTGCAAATCGGCTTTCCTGGCCCACACCCACCATATGACCCGACAGATGATTTTCTGGCGCTATATAAGGATACCGAGTTTCCCCATCGCGCCGCATCGCAGCAGGAGGTAGCCGAGCAGCCAAAGATGCACCAGCAGCTTCGTCAGAGTATGGTTGATTTCAACATAGACAGTGTCGCATGGCGTGAAAATCTGACGGATGAGGATATCCAGCGGCTACACCGATATTATTCGGCGAACGTATCGATGATTGATCAGAAGGTCGGGCAGATCATGGACAGTCTCGACAAGCAGGGATATTTAGATAACACCATCATTATTTTCTGCTCTGACCATGCCGATGCGTTAGGCGAACATGGGCATATTCAGAAATGGACCATGTATGATTGCGTGACCCGGGTACCGCTGGTTTTTTGGGCCCCTAACTGGATTAAACAGCAGCAGCAATGCGGCGATCTCGTTCAGCTAATGGATATCGCGCCAACAATCTTAAATTTCGCTGGCATTAAAACGCCTGAAAATTGGGAAGCGCTTGCCCTTAATAAAATGCTCACTGATGGTGTTTGGGACGACGCAGATCCAGAAACAACATTGCGCCAATATGTCTATGCAGAGCTTGGTCGTGATCACATACAATCTGGTGCAGAGTATGTTATTATGAGACGCGACAAACACTGGAAATATGTGATTTATCCAGGTTCTGAGGAGGGTGAGTTATATAACTTAACTGAAGACCCTCGGGAATTAAAAAACTTGTGGAATGAACCAGATCTTCGCGAGCAGCGTAAAGACGCAGCAATTGAAATATTGTCATGGTCCAGCTTGGGAAATTTCCGTGGACACCGCCCTCCACCAAAAAAACCTCAAGTGCCTATGAAAATATAACATCAAGTGAGGACTAAAAAAGATGGTTAAAAAGCCCAATATTCTCGTTGTGCAGGCAGATCAACTTACAGCGTTATGCCTGAACGCTTATGGCAAGCCTTTAGCAAAGACGCCCAACATAGACAAAATAGCCGCCCACGGCACCGTTTTCCTAAACACCTATTGCAATAGCCCTGTTTGTGGACCCTCTCGGGCAGGTATGATGACAGGGCGAATTCCATCAGAGGTTGGTGTTTATGACAACGCTGGGGAATTTCTCTCATCCGAACCGACATTTGCGCATTATTTAAGAGCGCTTGGTTATCAAACAACTCTATGCGGCAAGATGCACTTTGTTGGGCCCGATCAACTTCATGGTTTTGAGCGGCGCCTAACGACGGATATTTATCCATCAGATTACGGCTGGACAGCTGATTGGTCACAGATAGAAGAGGAGTATTCTCCATCAAGGATGAGCCTTCACAGTGTCGTGGAGGCGGGTATCTGCGAGCGCAGCCTTCAAATTGATTACGATGAACATGTTTTTAATGCGGCTCGTCAGGAAGTTTTTGATCTCGCCAGGTCACCTGATGATCGGCCTTTTATGCTGCATGTATCTTTTACTCACCCTCATAATCCCTTCGTTACCACACAGGAATTCTGGGATCTTTATGATCATGATAAAATTCCCCTGCCCGAAGTTTCTTATATTCCATATGAACAACGAGACCCTTGGGCCCAACGATATTATATGACCATTAGGCAAGACGAGTTTAATATAACCAATGATCAGTTGCTAAATGCTCGCCATGCGTATTTTGCAATGACTAGCTATTTTGATCATCTTATAGGAGGTTTGGTCTCTGCCCTCAAATCGACCGGCCAATATGACAACACCTACATTTTTGTCATTTCAGATCATGGTGATATGATAGGCGAGCGCGGCATGTGGTATAAATTCAATCCATTTGAAGGATCTGTTCGCGTGCCTATGATCGCGGCGGGGCCAAAATTCAAAGCCGGACATGTGGAAACAGCATTAACAACATTAGCTGATTTGTTGCCCACTTTTGCTGAAATCGCATCTGGTTCGTCATTTGAAAATTATGCAAGCCCTGTCGATGGGCGTAGCCTTTTCGCACTGCCCACACCCGGTTCAGGTCATGATACAGTCTATTTTGAGTATTGCGGTGAAGGTGTTCACGCCCCAGCCCTCATGTGTCGTCATAACGCTGTCAAATATATACGGTGTGGAGATGACCCAGAATTGATGTTTGATTTAGCAAGCGACCCAAATGAACAAAACAACTTAGCTATCGACCCCACATTTGCCAGCACTTTATCAGAGATGAGGTCATTGGTCGCTGAACGTTGGGATGAACAAAATTTGGCAGCTCGCGTAGAGACTTCGCAGCGTAACAGACTTTTTGTCCAAGAAGCCATGAAAGAGGGTCTTTTCCCATCATGGGATTATACGCCGCCATTTGACGCTTCTAGAGCCTATGTTCGCGGCGCTATTGACCCTAATACCACCGCAACAAAGGCCCGAAAAAGATTTCCCTTTGTGCCAACAACACCGCCTGAAAAGCCAAGGCTTAGTTAAGCTTGGGGGAAACGTAAAGCGTAAAAACGAAGACCTCCAAGCCGAAATCAAAGGGGCAAATAAAGATGGTTGCGGGGGCAGGATTTGAACCTGCGACCTTCAGGTTATGAGCCTGACGAGCTACCGGGCTGCTCCACCCCGCGCCAAA
>JABJBD010000041.1 GCA_018668795.1 Candidatus Puniceispirillum sp.
AAAGCGACTTTCACCAGCATAGTTTTATGAATGATGTTTCACAATTCGGATCATTCGATATTGTTTTGTGTAATCCGCCTTATATTCCGGCAGGTGATATTGCTGGTCTGGAACCCGAAGTGGCCAGCTATGAACCGATGCTGGCACTTGATGGGGGCGCGGATGGGCTGAATTGTTGGCGTGGCATCATGGCTGTGGTGCCACATTGTCTGCAAGCTGATGGTTGTCTGGTGGTTGAAATTGGGTCAGGTCAGGAAAATGATGTAATCCGACTTGCCGAAAAGGCAAATATGGACTGCGTTGAAACGCATAAAGATCTTGCCGGAATTACCCGATGTTTGGTGTTTAAATTAAAAAATTAGCGAAATGTATTATTTTGCTTGAAATTGATCACTACCCATGACTATTGTCTATTAACAGCAACGGTAAAGGCAATGCCTTTCGTTAGCACATACCCAGATAAACGTCCGTCTGCTTAACTTCGGTTTAAGGCCGATTTATACCCAAGACTGCTTTTAACTGACCCACTTCTTACAGAATAATAAGTTGGTATTTAATTAATGAGACAACCCCAGAATGCAAAGCGCGGTCGTGGCCGTGGTCGTCGAGGTAACGGCGGCGGCGGCAATCATGTGCCTAATCGTAACACGTCGTATGAGTCGAATGGTCCTGACGTCAAGCTACGTGGCAATGCCCAACAGCTTAATGAAAAATATATAGCGTTAGCCCATGATGCGTCGTCATCCGGAGAGCGTATTGCTGCCGAGGCCTATTCCCAATTTGCCGATCATTATTTCCGCCTGCATCAAGCAGCGGTTGGCGCGGCAGAGACAAAACGTCAGCAGGAACAGGCCGCCCAAGTAGTAAATGGCATTGATACGGACGCTCAATCCGATAAAGGCAACGATGATGCGGATAAAGCAACGTCGGCTGATAGTCCGGCGCCAGTATCTGATGATGTGAAAACCCCAAAAACAGCCAGCAATGGTCAGCGCAAGCCCCGCGTTAAGCCGACGGAAGAAGACACATCCTCCTTGTCGCCAGCGCAACTTGCCGAAGCGGTTCAGGATGAACAGGATAATAAAAAGGTTGCCAGCTAGGCTGATAACCGCCTTGCCCTGTGATGGAATGATTATAGAACGGTGATCTGGTCACCTGTTCTGACTATGCCTGATGACAGGATTTCAGCAAAAACACCCAGATCGGTATGGCCGAATTTTTCGCGCATTATAGATAATGTATCTTTGCCGCGCGCGGCGGTTACGGGATCAACATTAATCGCCGCGCAACGACCCACAGGTGCAACGATCCGCAGTTGTGCCGAGCCAATCATAATGTCCTTACCTATCAATGATATTTCACTAAAGGCACTGTCGGTCTTGATCATCATGGTCAGCCGAAACCGGCGCGCATCTGGAAAGGTGTTGGTTGCGTCGGCATAGGCTTCGATCGATGCTGTGCCCCCAAGCGTGATCCATGGCGCGTTAGTATCGGTAAATGCCTGAGTGTCCACGCGCACGACTTTGGGCGTACCGTGCAGGCGTCCGGGCATATGTTCATTCATATAAGAAGAGAAAAAGGCTTCAACTGCCGCCACGCCATTTACATCATCCAGATCAGCCCGAAGCAATGATGTGCCATCTTTGCTGATAAGCATATGATTGTTTTTCACGACACAGGATAATGCGGCCAGCGCTTCATGTGACATTAATTGCAGAAAGTGCGCTTTTTTAAACCATGTACCCGCTGGGCTATTGGCGACTTTGTCGCCCCCAATTGAAATCGCATAGCGTCGATCACCATCTATTGGCTGTCCTGGTGTAAGCGTTGTTTTGTCAATCTGCTCACCGCTCATCCCTTTTACAGGGTAGCGCCATAATGATTCGATAAACATCAAGGCGCGTCATCAAGGGCAGACATAAGGTCATTTTGCGCAAATTGCGTACCGCCACGTGATAAAACTTCGGCATTCACAATATCAACCTGCTTTAAAAATGTTGGCAGATAAGCCTCGTCAAGGCGGGTGCCGGTTGGCAGTCGAACCGTGACTGGATTGACCTGTCTTTTGTTCACAAGAATCTCATAATGCAAGTGCGGGCCTGTTGATCGCCCTGTTGAACCCACATAACCGATGATCTGTCCTTGCTGGACTCGCGATCCAGATCTGACACCACGGGCGATGGATTTCATATGGGCATAGGCCGTATCATAGGTGCTGTTATGCCTGATGCGAACATAGCGTCCATACGAGCCGCGCCACCCAGCCTCGCGGATAACCCCCGAACCAGCAGCGATAATAGGTGTGCCGGTTGGTGCGGCAAAATCCACACCTTTATGCATGGCTGTATAACCACTGACTGGATGTTTACGTTTGCCAAAGGATGATGACAGGCGTGCGCCAGAAATAGGCGTGCGTATAAGCGTGCGTGCGGCCGAGGCACCATTCTTGTCGAACCAGCCAATACCGGCGTCGCTATTTTCATAGCGATAGAAAGCAAGCTGGTTCCCCGACAATTTCAAACCGGCATAATGCAATTTTGTGCTAACGGCATTTCCGGTGATCTGATCATAGGATGTTTCATATAATAATTCGAATACATCGCCAGTGCGAATTTCACGTTGAAAATCGACCGAAAAGCCCATAACGCGCACATATTCATTAAAGGCGGCATCTGGTACGCCCGCCGTTATGGTGGATTTATAGATTGATCCATCGATAACGCCATTTGCAAAAGTCAGATAAGTATCGACAGGGCGTATTGCCCGAATCGCAATCCAGCCACTTTCGGGATCTTTAAGGGCATAAATGTCGCGTCCGTCACGGGTTGTGAAGCGATAACCAAGGTTGCTGATGGTGATTTTCATGCCCACTGGCAGGCTTCGCAGACTTGTTCGGGTTTGAATCGCCGTTACCGAATTGGCAATATCGGTGTTTGAGTATCCAGCGCGGCGCAAAACATTGGCTAAGCCATCGCCTGATTTAAGCTGATAATCGGCTTCTTTGTCGCTTTCTTGACCAGTCTGTGTGCGAATCATGTCACTAAGACGTGCTGTAGAAACTGGAAAAATGCTTTCCAGTGATGGTTTTGGTTGCGGCAGTTCAATAGTTACTGATTCTGTACCATAGGATAGGGCTTTGTCTGGGCGGGACGTGGGAATCGCAAAAGAGGCCTGATGAACAGGCACCATTGCGCCGCCAAGCATGGTTTCGTCAGGATTATTAATAACAGCGTTATTGACGTTGGCCGCATGCGCGACTGAACCAAACCCAAGGGACAGCATATCACCTACGATAAAAGAAACTGTCAGTGCTATGCCCGCAAGCAAGCGTCGAGATATTAAGTTTTGGCGTACTGGCATATGTACTAACATCTTCTATCTATTCAAGATTAGTCTGTTATCCACAGGTTCCGCGTATAATTAGCGAATCTACGGAAACAGTCAATCATTTGCTTATTACAAAAAGCGTGGAACATAATATTCAGCTAAATAATGGCAAAAAAACAACATAATCTTGGAAAAAAGGTATCGGCCTGACCACAGGATATTACCCTAGGTTAAATTTAAATATGTGAAGTTGTTTTTTTCTACCCCATATCGCGTTAAGTCTGCTATAAAGAGATAAGTCGAATGAAAAGCCAAGAATAGGTCTGACCAAACGCCTTCAAAGGCTGATTTTCAGGCAGATAATCAAGAAAAAACGGTCTTTCGGCAAAAAAGTTAACAAAGACGCATTTTAGGGGTGGACAGGTCGCCGAGACCTGCATATAACCCGCCCTCGTTGAGCCGTTTCGGCCAACATAACTGCCTCGCCAGCTTTGTGCTGACCGGCAGTCGCTGTTTGAAAAAGTTGGAAGCATTTTGGAAGAGATTCGCGGGCGGCGGTACGTGATAACGTGTCGTTCTTTGTGATATAATATATGTCAGCCTGTTGAATTTCATAAACGCTAATTTTGAACAAAAATTAATGAACATGGATTAAATAGGCGGGCTATGTTCACGGATTTATCCGTTGAACCAGTCTAACCTAAGAGTTTGATCCTGGCTCAGAACGAACGCTGGCGGCATGCCTAACACATGCAAGTCGAACGCTATTTATAGAGTGGCGCACGGG
>JABJBD010000015.1 GCA_018668795.1 Candidatus Puniceispirillum sp.
AAAAAGTCTTAAAATTTATACTTTTATGGTTATGTGCAAAAAAACATTGAAATTTCTATATTTCATTTTTTAAATATGACGACAGCTTAATTTGATAAAGGTGTAGTCGATGAACCCTGTTTCACAACGAGTCACGGACAGTATGTTCGAACCGATGATTGATGTCAGCAAAAACCTGAATATTCGCTGGTACCGTTGCCCAGTAGATAAAGCAGTCCTTCGTGATCTCATGAAGCCTGATGATATAAAGGGATTGTCTCATGCCATAGGGCATCTGACATTATGGGGTGTTTTGGGCGCGACCGCGTTCTATATGTTTATGCAGGAAATATGGGTTGGTTTTTTTGTTGCTCTTTTCTTGCAGGGCGTTGTGGCATCATTTTTTACCGCGCCACATCATGAGCTATGCCATAAGACCGTATTCAAAACCAAATGGCTGAATGATTTCTTTTTGTATATTTTTGCCCTTCTGGGATGGCAGAATTTCCGTATCTATCAATTCAGTCATAATTATCATCATCGCTTTACATTGCATATTGAAGGCGACCGCGAAGAGGTTATGCCAGCCACTCCTTCCTTGCGCCTCTGGTATTTATTACAGCTTTTCACTATCAATATAACAGGCGGGTATCAGTCAAAGGCGATCTTGCCAACCTTGATCAATTTTACCCAGATTACCTTAAACCGTTTTGATAATCCCTATAATTCCTGGGGAAGTGAATTATATGCAGGGTGTGACGATCATCGCGCCAAAGCCAAGAATTGGGCGCGGATTGTCCTTGTTTTTCATGCGGGTGTGATTGGGGGGTCAGTTGCGATCGGGCATCCTATTCTGGCACTTTTGATTTCTGGTTCGGTCTTTATCGCAAATGCACATCGCTACTTTGTTGGCGTGCCAATGCATTGCGGTTTAAAGCATGACAACGCCGATTTCCGCAAATGTGTGCGAACCATTACGTTAGATCCCCTTTCTGAGTTTTTATATTGGCACATGAACTGGCATCTGGAGCACCATATGTTCGCTGGGGTGCCTTGTTATAATCTTGAAAAGCTTTATCACGCGACCGCCAAAGATATGCCAACGCCGCGGACATTATGGGGGGCGTGGCAGGAAATGCGCGAAACGTGGCATCGGCAAAAGGTGGAACCTGATTATGCTTTTGATACATTCGTGCCAAGTCCAGCTGTGAATAATATCAAACAGGAAGCCAACCTTGAAGCATCAGTAGGTGATATTGATCAGCATGCGTCGGCAAAATAGGTAGCGAATCAAAGCGCGTAAATTCCATCGAGAATGAGTTTGATCGATACGATGCTAACCATGCTGTACATGAACGGATAGAATATTTCGGCCTTCATGCGTTTGACTATATAAGCGCCAGCAAGTGTGGCAATGATGGCCACTGGAAACATTGGAAGCAGTGCTGAAAAATTTTGCTGATCAAACTGTCCCAATGCGTAATAGGGAATGATTTTGCTAGAATTCATGACCGCAAAGAAAACCACACTTGTGCCTGTGTAAAGACCAGGCGGCATTCGCATAGGCATCACATGAATCTGGAATGTTGGGCCGCCAGCATGCGCAACAAAACTGGTAAAGCCAGACAGCAAACCCCAGAAATATGCCCCCAGTGGATTATTGCCTTTAGCTGTATTAGCTATTTTATATCTTGCTCTTACGACAGTCAGAATAACAAAACCTAGGGCAACAAGGCCGACCAAAAGCCGCACGGCCGCTTCTGAAACAATCGATGCCGTTAGCCAGCCAACAGTAATACCGACAAGCCCGGCAGGCACCATCTGCCACAATATGCGCTTGTCCCATTGCCCACGCCATGTCCACAGACTGACTGCATCCATCAGCAGATAGATGGGCAAAAGCAAAGCGGCCGCCTGCAACGGTGGCATGAATAGCGCCATAATAGGCACCCCCAGAAGACTAAAAGCCCCGCCCAACCCGCCTTTCGACAGACCAACAAAAGCAACGGCAATTAGGCAAGCTGTCAGCATAACAGGATCAGATAGAATCATATTTTCCATTCAAAGGATGCTTTCAACTGGGGCAGGGATACTTTCAAATGTGAATAGGTATATTAAATATGCTTGTTTTACAGATGGCGCTATGAATTTTATGTAAAACATCTTGGTTTCGAGATGATAATCTTTATTCTGATATCAATTTGGATATTGTAAAAGGTTTTGATTATGGCTTCTCTTCCACATTTACGGCTTGTTTATTTCAAGATGCGCGCGCTTACAGAAACAACGCAAATGATGTTGCATTATGGTGCAGTGCCTTACAGTTATGAAATGGCTTGGGATTATTATGGCAAGCCATGGTCAGAAATAAAACCAACAGTAGCCTATAAACAGCTACCACTTCTGGTTGTCGATAATGAAACTGAGATTACACAAAGTGGCGCTATCGTCAGGTTTCTTGCCCCGCTTACGGGCACAATGCCAGATGATAGACTTTTGGCAGCAAAGGTTGATGCTGCTTTTGAGGCGTCGCAAGCCATGTTTCGCCCCCTAAATCCTATTGTAAATTTTGCAGTTGGTGATGATTTTATGAAACGGCGCGATGGCCTCATGGATGGGCTGTTAAGCCAACTTGATGACTTTGAAAGACTTTTGAACAGAACACCAGATGGTGATTTCATGTTTGGCGCGAAACCGTTCTATTGCGACTTTGGTGTTTATCATCATATTTCATTGGCTTTGATGCTTGATCAAGATTTACTGGCTAACTTTCCAGCGGTTAGACGTATGATGCTTGCGGTCGAAGGGCTGAACGGGGTAAAGGCATATCTCGACAGCCGACCAGAACTGATTGGTGTGGGCATCCAGCCGCAAATGATCATCAATGGTGCTTCGGTGCCAACAGGTGTAATCGCAGACTGATTGTAATTATGTTTCTTTTAGCTATCTATCGGCATTAGGGAAAAACAGTTGCACCCCATTGCGGCGATAGGCACCGATATGCTTTTGACCAGTTGGCGACACAAGCCAGCTGGCAAAATTTTCTGCTAAAACCTGTTTAACATGCGGGCATCGTTCTGCATTGATTGTAACCACCCCATATTGGTTGAACAAAGGCGGGTCGCTTTCAAACAGAATTTTATGGTTTGCTTTATTGGCGAATGCGATCCATGTGCCACGGTCGCTGATAGCATAGCTATTAGCCTGAACAGCAAAATTGAGCGTTGCTCCCATGCCAAGTCCGGTATCCAGATACCATTGGTCATGCAGAGCATCAGGACTGAGGCCAGCACTTTGCCATAAGCGCAATTCGGCTTTGTGGGTGCCGCTATCATCACCTCGCGTGGCAAATTTACTTTGCTGTGCATAAATCATCTGCAAGGCTTCGGCGACGGTATCTGCCTTGTTAATGCCAGCAGGGTCATGATTTGGGCCAACAACGACAAAATCATTATACATGACATTACGCCGCTTTGCGCCATATCCGGCATTCACAAAATCCTCTTCATCGGGCTTTGAATGAACCAGCAAAAGGTCGCCGTCACAATTTCGGGCGTTACGTAATGCCTGACCTGTGCCAACCGCCACTACACGCACCTCGATACCGCTTTGTTCGGTAAAACGTGGCAGTAGGTGATCGTAAAGGCCAGAATTCTGCGTCGATGTAGTCGATTGCAAAATCATAAAAGGCATATCGGCAAAGGCCGTGCGCGATATATGTGCAGAAGCCATGACCATGATAACAATAATTAGATGATTTACATTTTGAAACATACGCATGGCTTGGCTTTCAAACGGCAACAGATAATCAGGCGCGATGATAGGCAATATATGATTTTGCAACATCATGTAACGGATTTGCAAAAAAGTCTTTTGCGCTCCTATCTTCGATGATTTTGCCATGGTCTATGAATAGCACATGATCCGCGAGCCTGCGCGCTTGCGCCAAATTATGGGTGGTCATGATGATCGTTGCACCATTTTTCTGGGCGTGGTCAATCAGTGACTCTATTTTTGCGCTGGCTTCAAAATCAAGATTGGCCGAAGGCTCATCCAGAAATAATATATCTGGTTTGCTTGCCATCGCGCCAATGAAGGCCAGTTTTTGCTGTTCACCCCCTGATAGCTGGCGGGCAGGTGTATGCATTTGATTCATCAGTCCTGCGCGTTTAAACCAATGAATTTTTTCAGTCGGGCTTAAATGAGGACATAAAAAATCAAAATGACGTGATGCGCTTCGCCGAAGCAGAATTGGCTTTTGAAAGACCATCTTTTGCGACTTTGCGGGTGGTGCCGAAATTGTGCCGCTATCTGGCGTGATGATGCCATGCAACGCTTGGAGCAACAGGCTTTTTCCAGCGCCATTGTGTCCCAGAAGCATAGTGTTCTTGCCTTTTGAAATATGCGTCGTCACCTCATTCAAAATAGCAGTACCATTACGTATGATGAATAACGCTTCAGCTTTTATAATGGCGTTATCAGACATCAATCGTTGCCTTTTTAAAGTAATGCCGCAAAAATTGGCTGGCGATATTGACCAGTAATGCAATCGATAGCAGCACTAGTCCCAAAGCCATGGCGATAGCCAGTTCACCTTTTGACGTTTCCAGGGCAATCGCCGTGGTCATTACCCGCGTAGTATGACGGATATTACCGCCGACGATAATGACGGCGCCTACTTCGGAAATGGCGCGTCCAAAACACGCCAGACCAATGGTAATCAGCGCGATACGAGCATCAACAACCAAAACCATAATGCGCCGTATGGCATTGATGCCAAGCGAGGTAAAAAGTGGCTTATATTCATTGTTCAATGTTTCAAATATCTGCCGTGACAGGGCAATTGACATGGGTATGACAAGAACACTTTGAGCAAGAATCATTGCATAAGGCGTATAAAGAATGTCCAGCCAGCCAAGTGGGCCAGATCGTGAAATCAGAATATAGATAAGTAAACCGACAACCACTGGGGGCATGCTTAGAAAAGTGTTTGATATGACGATTAATGTCTGTGCGCCAAAGAATTTCTTGCTAGCTAAAACAGCCCCAAGCGGCATGCCAATGACAAGCGAAATGATAACGGCAGTAAGGCTTACTTTCAAAGACAGGCCAATAATGCCCATCAATTCGGCGTTCCCCGCCAGCAATAAATCAAATGCTAGTTTAAAAGGCGTCCAAAAGTCCAAAAACATCTCCTGTTTTCACGGCTCAACTAGATGCCGCACAGGGCATCATAAATATCATCTGGTGCCGAAAATAACAGAATAAAATCGGAATGGCTGATTGATGATGTTGATAAGTCTATTTGTGGTTAAGTTGGCGTTCGCGTGCCCTGCCAATCATACTGCTCAGTTCATCAGCAAGATGCTGTTTCTCGGCTGGATGCAAAAAGCTACCAATTTCGGTGTTTTTGCCATGACTTGTCAGAATAACGCGCTGGCGGTAACGCTGTGCTGATGTCGGTGCCACTGAGGGGACGACCTGGACACGAAGCCACGCGGTAGATAAGCGTTCGACGTCAACCTTGCCGCGAGGGTCCGAACGATGGATGACCAGATCATCAGCTTCGGTTATAAGGGTTTCACGGCGACGCGCTGCCCGGTAATTCAACTTGAACGCACCCCAGACAATCAACAGTTCCAGCCCAAGAAAACCAATAACGGGCCACGCACCTGCCAGAAAGAAGCCAAAACCAATGACAAAGGCAAGTGATCCAATTGCCACCATGACAATGCCAAAGCCCTTTGCCGATAAAGACCGGTGTGGCCATATCGTCAAATGTTCACTTGCTACATGATGATGTTTTGATGAATCTGTAATCATCTAGTTAAAATGAATTTAAGTTTTCTCATCGTCAAGGGGCGATCTGACGCATGATTAAATACGCATTCAAGTTTGGTTCTGTATTGCTCTTATAGATGCATACGTTACTATGGTGTTTGGCTGTATCGCTGGAGTTATTATGTCAATTATAGCGCTTGGATATCTTGGTGTGCGGAGTGACAAGCTGGATGAATGGTTTGGTTTTGCAACCCGCCGACTGGGCATGCACGCCTGTGATCAGGGGGGAAACAGCCTATCTTTTCGAATGGATGATTGGCGGCAACGTTTTGTTGTTACCAACGAATCTGGCTCTGATCTCGCTTTTATGGGGTGGCAGGTTGATAATGTCGCCGAGCTTGAACGCTATGCGATAAGGCTTGATGCGGCAAATACGCCAGTTTTCGAAGCATCCCGCGCCCTATGTGGCCAGCGTTTCGTCGATAGTATGATTTATTTTGACGATCCTGATGGCAATCGTGTCGAATTATTTTACGCGCCCGAAACCACAACCGATCCCTTTGTTTCGGGGCGCCCTATCGAAGGTTTCAAAACTGGTGCCTATGGCATGGGGCATGCGGTGCTTCACGTCAAAGATGCGCATGGATTAATGCCTTTTTACCGCGACATTCTGGAATTTAACGTGTCTGACTATGCTTTGTCACCCATACCGCTATTTTTCTTTCACGTGAACGGACGACATCACAGTTTTGCAATGATTGGTACTGGCCGAACGGGGTTTCATCATTTTATGATCGAATATGAAAATCTTGATGATGTGGGACAGGGTTATGATTTGGCACAGCTTGAAGATAACGCTATTGCCTATACGCTTGGTCGGCATACGAATGACTATATGACGTCGTTTTATGCCCACACACCATCAGATTTTTTCATTGAAAATGGTTGGGGTGGGCGTGTCATTGATCCGGCCACATGGGAACCGCATGAAACCTCTGTAGGCCCAAGCTTTTGGGGGCATGAGCGTCTGCATTTACCCGAAGCACCCCGAACAGAATTACGTGAAATGCGTCTGGAAGCAGCACGTAATGGCCTGCGCGCACCCGCAATAGCCGATTGCCCCTGGCTTTATGATCAGTTTAAAGGAATTTTGCGTGACTAAAGGTATGTATGATGTGGCAATCGTTGGATGTGGACCATCTGGCGCCAGT
>JABJBD010000014.1 GCA_018668795.1 Candidatus Puniceispirillum sp.
CTCACGCAGACGGTCAACATATTTTTTTGTATCTCTAAATCTAAGCGGATCATCGGTAATTTGCGGCAAGGGGATAATTTCGAATTTGCCATTATCAAAGGTCATGGCAAAGCGGCTTTCAGGCGGTAAGGGCGCGTGCGAACCACAGGTAGAGCAACAATTATAAGCTTGCTCAAATTCGCGATGGAAAATCATCTGCCCGCAGGCTTTGCATTTAACCCACAAATTATCGGGAACATCATCTGATTGTACCCATGCCTTGATTTTGGGGAGTACAGAATTTGTAATCCAGTTCATCGCTTACATCCCTTCGTCATCTGACTATTTACCAGCAATAGCATTTGCAAGATCACCGACAAATGCGGCAACTTTACGGACAATATCATCATTACCGCTTCCATCTGCAGACAGATTGCTGGCAATAATATCGACAACGGCTGATCCGACAACCGCGCCATCACTTAAATTGGCGGCTTCTGCTGCTTGTTCAGGTGTCTTGATACCAAAACCTGTGACAATCGGCAAATCGGTATTGGAACTGATCCGTTTGTAAGCCGTCTCAATAGAATTTGCCGCGGCACTTTTGGTACCTGTTATGCCTGTCACTGATACGTAATAAACAAAGCCACTTGCCTCAGCCAGAACCGTTGGTAACCGTTTGTCATCGGTGGTTGGTGTCACTAGCCGGATAAAGCTGAGGCCAGCCTGTTTCGCTGGGATGCATAGCTCATCATCTTCTTCAGGCGGTAGATCAACCAAAATCAGCCCATCAACGCCTGCTTCGACAGCATCTTTCAAGAAAGCTTCGTTCCCATAAATATAAATGGGGTTGTAATAACCCATAAGAATCACAGGAATATCGCTATTTTTCTCGCGAAAACGCTTGGCCATAGCCACTGTTTTTTGCAAGCTCATGCCAGCCTTTAAAGCGCGTAAGGACGCCGCCTGAATAGCTGGACCATCAGCCATTGGATCAGAAAACGGCATTCCCAGTTCAATAAAGTCAACACCACTGTCTGCTAGCGAATTTATTATCTTTTCGGACGTTTCAAGGTCGGGGTCGCCGGCAGTGATGAATACGCCTAAAACGCCCCGATTTTCCGACTTTGCTTTGGCAAAAGCTGTCTCAATACGACGTGTCATTACATTTCCCTTTGTTCGAATAACGTCTTTGGTACTAAGTTTGGTATGACGCTAAAGCCTGCCAAGTTCCTCAAGAATGGGAAGCACGGCTCCCAAATCCTTATCGCCGCGTCCGCACATGTTCAGTATCACAATAGAATCCTTATCCATTTCGCCAATCATTGTGCCGGTAAAAGCAAGTGCGTGAGATGGTTCCAATGCAGGGATAATGCCTTCAAGACGGGCACAAAGCTGAAACGCAACCAGCGCTTCATCATCTGTGGCGCTGACATAATTAACGCGTTTTATATCATGCAACCATGAATGCTCAGGTCCAATACCAGGATAATCTAGGCCAGCTGAAATTGAATGCGCATCAGTAATTTGACCATCATCATTTTGTAAAAGATAGGTACGGTTACCATGCAGAATTCCTGGCGTGCCACCAGTTAGTGATGCCGCGTGAAGGCCAGATGGTATGCCTTTACCAGCCGCTTCAACACCGTAAATATCAATATCTTCATCATCCAAGAACGGATGGAATAGGCCCATCGCATTTGACCCACCGCCAATACAGGCAACCAAAGCATCGGGCAGTCGCCCTTCGGCTTCCTGAATTTGGGTGCGGGCTTCAATGCCAATAACTGACTGAAAATCACGTACCATTTGTGGATAGGGATGAGGGCCAGCAACAGTACCAATGATATAGAAATGTGTTTCCGCATTGGTTACCCAAAAGCGTAAAGCTTCATTCATGGCATCTTTCAAAGTGCCTGTGCCCGATGTTACAGGATGAATCTTTGCACCCAATAGGCGCATCCGATCAACGTTTGGCTTTTGGCGGCGAACATCTTCTTCACCCATAAACACTTCGCATTCCATATCAAACAGGGCGCAAGCAGTAGCGGTGGCAACACCATGCTGACCTGCTCCGGTTTCGGCGATAATTTTCTTTTTACCCATACGTTTGGCTAACAAAGCCTGTCCCAGCACATTATTTATTTTATGTGCGCCTGTATGGTTCAGTTCATCGCGCTTGAGATACAGCTTTGCACCACCAAAATGTGCTGTCAGACGCTCAGCAAAATAAAGTGGACTTGGGCGGCCAATATAATGTTGCTGATAATAGAGCAATTCGCGGGCAAATGAATCATCCTGACGCGATTCATTATATGATTTTTCAACATCCAGAATCAGTGGCATCAATGTTTCGGCAACAAAGCGTCCCCCATGGATGCCGAAACGCCCACCATCATCGGGCTGATTTCGAAAAGAATTCACACTTGCTTCGGTCATTTTATTTTCCGGCTCATTATGGCCAGCCTCCTGAATAGTTATCTAATTTAGCCCATTTCTGCTGCATGAATAAAGCTACGAATTAGCTTGTGATCTTTTTTCCCGGGAGCTGATTCAACACCTGAAGACACATCAAGTGCCTTGGCAGTTGTAGTGGCGATAGCTTCGGCTACATTTTCACAATTAAGCCCTCCCGCTAACATCCATTTTGCC
Source organism: Candidatus Puniceispirillum sp. (assembly GCA_018668795.1). Lineage (GTDB taxonomy): Bacteria > Pseudomonadota > Alphaproteobacteria > Puniceispirillales > Puniceispirillaceae > Puniceispirillum. Next base: position 2,632 of record JABJBD010000014.1, read on the forward strand.
ATGCCTGTATAACGGGCAAGCAAGCTCCAGTCGAATCTATGGCCTGTTCCCCCCGGCATGTCACTGCTAACTGACTTGGCATCAAGCAGTAGCCAGTCAACAACATTGTCCCATGCGGAACAGGCATTCAAATCAGATGCATTTCCAATCCGAATGGCCTTTATAAGCGGGATATTAAAGCGTGCCTTGATTGCTTTTGCACGATTAGGCGTTTCATTACCATGCAATTGGATAAAGTCGGGGCGGGATGCCTGCATGACAGCATCTAGCGCATCATCATCCATATCGACAGTCAAAGCCACGCGTTTTGGGCAAATACCCTCATAGCTGTCGGCATGATCTGCAATGGCAGTCGCCGCATTTAGTGAAAGATGCCTTGGTGATTTTGGAAAAAACACCATACCAACCCAGCGCGCGTCCGCTTTGGCGCAGACATCATAATCAGAAGGTGTTGCTATCCCGCAAATTTTTACATCAGCACGCGGCATTTGAAATTTCCTTGGGTTGCTCAGGCTTAATTCAGCACTCTAATGTCCTGCTTTTTGTCAGCCACATCGGTGTTAGCTTCAGACACTTGTGTTTCGATAAGCGCTGCGTATTTTTTCTCAAGTTTATTAAAATTTTGCTGTAATCGCCACTTGCGGGCGCGAATCGCAAGAAGCTGTAGCCAAATCAACGCGCTACCCACTGCCAAGCCCATGCCGAGACATATAATACATACAAGCCATATCGGCGCGGTTAAGGTTAGATCAAAAGGCCACAGAGCCAAGCTAACAGGTGTAGTATTGGAAGTTGAAAATGATACCGCGAACAAACCTATTGAAATGGTGATCATGACCCACAAAAAACGGGTAATCATTTTCATTAATTTCACCTAATTAACGGTTCAGACGCTCACGCATTCCTTTACCCATTTTGAAAAAAGGTACTTTCTTTTCAGCAACTTGCACGCTTGTACCTGTTCTTGGGTTTCTGCCTATGCGGGCTTTGCGGTGACGTACCGAAAACGCCCCAAACCCACGAAGTTCAACGCGATCACCGCGTTCCAGAGCGCCACTTATTTCATCTAGGATTGTTCCGACTAAACGTTCAATATCTCTGTGATACAAGGCAGGATTTTTTGCTGCCATACGGGCAATAAGTTCAGACCGTGTCACGCCACCCACTCCATTGTTAATACATACATTTTTAACAGAAATTAGGATGCCCGTTCACCAACGCGGGGTCAACTCATGTTTGAAACAAAAACGTTTTAGAATGAAAAATACAATGAAAGCGTAGGCAACCGAAGCTGCCTACGCGGATACTTTACTTGTCGTCTGATGTGTCACGCTTGGCAAGAGCAGCACCAAGAATATCACCAAGGCTTGCCCCGCTATCTGATGAACCGAAGTCAGCCATAGCCTGCTTTTCCTCGGCAGATTCACGTGCCTTGATTGACAAAGTCAGTTTACGTGACTTCTTATCCAGGTTCGTTACGACCGCATCAACCTTTTCACCAACGGCAAACCGATCAGCACGCTGTTCGTTACGTTCACGGCTGAGATCAGCCCGACGGATAAAGCCAGTCATGGCATCACCGACTGTTACATCCAGACCGTTTTCGGAAACAGCTGTAACAATACATGTGACAACTTCGCCTTTACGGTAATTGTCAGCTTGGCCAGCAAATGGATCATCGGTAAGTTGTTTGATACCAAGCGAAATACGCTCTTTATCAGTATCAATATCCAAAACCTTGGCTTTGACCATGTCACCATTATTGAAGCCTTCAAGAGCAGCTTCGCCTGTTACGTCCCAGCTGATATCCGATAGATGAACAAGACCATCAATTTCTTCGGTAAGGCCAACAAACAGACCAAATTCGGTGATGTTGCGAATCTCGCCTTCGATCTCTGAACCAGCAGGATGTGCGGCACTAAGGTCTTCCCATGGGTTACCAGTACACTGCTTAAGACCAAGTGAAATCCGGCGCTTAGACAGATCAACATCCAGAACCATGACTTCAACTTGCTGGCTGGTTGATACAATCTTGCCTGGATGGACATTCTTCTTGGTCCAGCTCATTTCTGACACATGGACAAGACCTTCGACGCCGGCCTCAAGCTCAACAAATGCACCGTAATCGGTGATATTGGTAACACGGCCTTCCATCTTCGCACCAATCGGGAATTTGCCTTCGACATTTTCCCATGGATCAGACAGAAGCTGTTTCATACCAAGCGAGATGCGCTGGGTTTCTGCATTAAAGCGGATAACCTGTACTTCAACAGTTTCGCCAATCTGCAGGGCTTCCGAAGGATGGCTGATACGCTGCCATGCAATATCGGTAACGTGAAGCAGACCATCAACACCGCCAAGATCAACGAACGCACCGTAATCGGTGATGTTCTTAACAACCCCTTGCAATACCTGACCTTCTTGAAGGTTAGATACCAGCTCAGTGCGAGCTTCGGCGCGGGATTCTTCAAGAACAGCTCGGCGCGAAACAACGATGTTGCCACGGCGGCGGTCAATTTTCAGAATCTGGAATGGCTGTGGAGAGCCCATCAATGGGCCAAGATCACGCACTGGGCGGATATCAACTTGGCTACCTGGCAAAAAGGCTGTTGCGCCTGAAAGATCGACGGTAAAGCCGCCTTTGACCTTGCCAAATATGATGCCGGTAACACGTTCCTGTTTTTCGAATGAGGCTTCGAGCAAGCTCCATGCTTCTTCGCGGCGGGCCTTGTCACGGCTGAGCACAGCCTGACCATTGCGGTCTTCCATGCGCTCAACATAAACTTCAATTTCGTCACCGATCTTTACATCGGATTCCTGTCCGGGACTGACAAGCTCCTTGAGGGGGATGCGTCCTTCAGACTTCAGGCCAACATCGATAAGAACCGCGTCGCCTTCAATTTCTACAACAAAACCGCGGACAACTGAGCCCTCGATATTGGTATCTTTACCAAAGCTTTCAGCAAGAAGATCGGCAAAGTTTTCAGTTGCAGCGTCTGCTGCCATTACATTTGTAGGTGTCAAAAATATCTCCGTTCATCGCCTACCGGTGTTTCGTGACACGAAACTATCATACCGGTATAATGCCTCAGCTGGTTTGAGGGCCGAATTAGCCGAACCATTCCATTGATCAGCATCATGCCATGTTGGCAATATTGCTTCTGATGAAACTCTAACCGGGTTTTTGTGGCGATCAGTTGATCATTACCAGCAAAAATTAAAGCCATTTTTACAAACGGGCGGTGTTCGGAAACCAACCTGTTCGACGATGTTCTAGATTATTGAGCTATATGTGACAATGCCAGTGCCAAGACCATATCAGCGTCTTTGTCAGACGTATCAACAACCACAGCGTCAGGTGCCGCCACTAACGGGGCAATATCGCGATTGCGATCTCGCTGATCCCGTGCCTTCAAATCCTTAAGAACGTCGCGGAACATAACGGATTGTCCGATATCTTGCAACTCTTTGGTGCGGCGTTCTGCGCGAACATTGATATCGGCGTCAACAAAGAATTTATAATCGGCATCTGGCAGAACAACACTTCCAATGTCACGGCCATCAAGAACAGCCCCGCCAGCGGCAGAATGGTGCGTGGCAAAGTTACGTTGCAGGTCAAGCAGACAGGCGCGAACAGATGGTATGGTAGCCACAATCGAAGCCATTTTTGCAACCTTGTCATTCCGTATTCTTTGATCAGGGCTGATAGAAAGATCAAGTGCGCTAGCTATATTAACCACTTGTATTTCATTTATATTTTCATGGTTTATTCCCTGTTCAAGGACAGCAAGTCCAACCATGCGATACAAAGAACCCGTATCAAGATGGTCAAGATCAAAATGGGCAGCAAGCCGTTTGGCAAGCGTACCCTTACCACTAGCGGCTGAACCATCAACCGCGATAATCATGGATTTATAATGGCGATATTGGCGCCCGCGTTCTGCATGATCGTGGCAAAATTTGGAAAGCTTGTATTGATCGTCTCGCATCCGTCAACATTGACCGGCGCATCTGCGACCAAACCAAGGGTTAGAAATGACATTGCGATTCGGTGATCATGCTGTGAGTCAACCGTTATGCCACCCGCAATCGGGCAGCCAGTCACAGTCATAGTTTCGTCATCATAACTGACAATGGCGCCAGCAGCCACCAACCCATCAGCCATAACCTTGATGCGGTCAGTTTCCTTGACCCTGAGCTCGGCAACACCATTCATGATCGTAGTGCCTTCTGCTTGTGTTGCGGCCACCGACAGAATCGGAAATTCATCAATCATAGATGCCGCCCGCACAGCAGGTATTTCAATGCCATGCAGATCACTGTGACGGATTCGCAAATCGGCAACCGGTTCGCCGCCTTCATCACGTGTATTAAGCATGGTTATATCACCACCCATCTCAATCAAAGTTGTTATCAAACCGGTACGAAGTGGATTCATGCCAATCGCTGGCAAGGTGATGTCACTATCCTTGGTCAGCAATGCGGCGACCATGGGAAAAGCGGCAGATGACGGATCACGCGGTACCGTAATGTCTGCCGCGATCAACTGGGCGCCAGCATGAAGCCTGACATGATGTGTGCCATCCTCATGCACTGTCTGCTCGACTGTGGCACCAAAATGACGAAGCATGCTTTCAGTATGGTCGCGTGACGCATGTGGTTCGATGATTTCGGTATCGCCGCGTGCAGTCAGGCCGGCAAGTAAGATAGCTGACTTGATCTGAGCTGATGCTACTGGACTTTCATAACTAATCGCCATGGGTTCGTTCTGGCCCGTAATTGTCACGGGCAAAAGGCCGCCATCACGGCTGGAAACTAAGGTTCCCATTTGTTGCAATGGATCGGTGATACGCGCCATAGGGCGCACGCTTAACGAGGCATCGCCAGTAAATGTCGCGGTGATGGGCTGGCTAGCAACAACACCCATAAGCAATCGAACGCCAGTACCCGAATTGCCAAGATCAAGTGCCTTTTCTGGCGCTTCAAGGCCATGAAGACCTTGTCCCACAATGACCCAAGTACCGTCATCAAGGCGTTCAATATCTGAACCAAGCGCTGACATTGCATCGGCGGTGGCCAACACGTCAGCACCTTCAAGCAAACCAGTGACTTTGGTCGTGCCGATAGCCAAGCTGCCAAGGATCAGAGACCGATGCGACATTGATTTATCGCCTGGCACATCAACTATGCCACCAAGTGCAGCTGATTTTTGAGATGATAAGCTAAGATTTGTCTGTATCGACATGACTTTATCCTGCGCCCAAAATAAGGGGTTATTGAATTTGCTAATCATGACACAGGTTGCCATCACAATATTCAAATAAAGCTTGATATAGCATTATGTAGGCTGATGACGCAAATATGGTAAGATTGATTGTGGCAAAATATTAAATTTAGGCAGGTGGGTACATTGCTGTCCTAACCGCGCTTGTTACGATTCCAACTGATTACGCAAGAGCACAATAAAATGCATGCTGATTAAAAATTTGTTTTGACAGGTTCATTAAATTGTTTCAAATCCCTATTACAAATTTTGCGTAACCATATGTAGTAAATATGCAAAGGGTTAGTTGGAATGGCTAAAGCAGATCTTGGAATAAAGCGGGCTTGTTTGTCATGTGGCATGAAGTTCTATGATTTTAAACGAACGCCTATCATTTGCCCTGGCTGTTCCACTGAGTTCAGTCTTGAAAATTTACTCACCAGCCGTAAAGGGCGAAGCGCGGTAAAATCGGCTGCTAGTAAAGCTCAGGCAGCAAAAACGGCCGATATTGAAGATCAGGATGACAATATTCATGACAATGAAGACGGTGATGACGAGAATGCCGAGCAAAACGATGCTACTGGCGTAGAAGATGATGCCCTCGATTATGACGAAGAAGATGACGTTGCCGAGGATGCTGACGGACCAGGCATCATTCAGGATGAGATCACCGAAGATGACGAGTTGCTTCCGAATCTTGACAATAGGGATGATACCTAACCCCCTTTTTTGTCCTTTGTTGGATGAATTGTGAGTGATTGCTATATTTTGCTTGCGCCAACACTAACGCCTGCGATAAACATGCGCGGCCGCACATATTGCGGCTGTTGATTTGGATAAGGGGCTATAGCTCAGCTGGGAGAGCGCTACAATGGCATTGTAGAGGTCAGCGGTTCGATCCCGCTTAGCTCCACCAAATCACCTAAAACAAAACCCCGCCTCGGCCTTTGTAAAGCTGATGCGGGGTTTTGTTTTGGTCTTATATGAAAGACAATATAATCAGGATAATCAGGCAGCTTTGGGCTGCGTTATATGCTGAATAGCTATGAGCGCATCGGCCGAAGATTGAGCTTCGCGAAGTTTGGAACAGCTATTTGCCTTGCGAAGTACTTGTGAAACGGATGACAGCATCTTGAGTTGAGCTTGATCGCTACCTTCCGGACCAATCACCAAGCAGGCAATATCAACATCGTTTCCATCAGCAGAATCAAAGGCAATAGGGGTGTCAAGTATCGCCATCACGGCAATCGGCTTATCAACTGAACTGATAGCTGCGTGCGGGATCGCCACACCATTGCCCACACCAGTACTGCCAAGTCGTTCACGCTTCATCACCGCTGCACAAATATCACGCGATTCGATATTATGCGCTTTGGCGGCATGGGCACATAGTGCTTCGATAAGGTGTTTTTTGCTGGTTACTTTGAGGCCAACAAGTATCTGTTGCTGCTCAATAAAACTACCTTCTGTCATTTGAAAACCTGTCCAGATATAATGTGGGTATAAGCCAGTAAAAAGCGTCTTGAGATTCGTTTGTCTGGTTCGTCAGGTGTTCCAGAAGTCGCGCAACCTAGTTGCGGTGCAGGTGCCTGTCAAGGTTATGTTTTGAAATCGATACACTCGATGTATTATTGTCTATGTGCTTTAGCGGCTAAATCGTTCACCAAGATACACTTCACGCACGCCACTATGTTGAACCACCTCTTCGGGGTTACCTTCCATCATGACGGCGCCATCATGGATAATATAGGCGCGATCAACAACATCCAGTGTCTCGCGAACATTATGGTCGGTTATGAGAACGCCTAGCCCGTGATCCAAAAGCTGGCGGATAAGACCACGTATTTCGCCCAAAGCTATGGGGTCAATGCCTGCAAGCGGTTCATCAAGTAACAAGAATGTTGGGCGCGCTGCCAAAGCACGGGCAATTTCAAGCCGCCGTCGCTCGCCACCAGACAGATTGATTGAGGGCGTATTGCGAAGATGTGCAATGCCAAATTCTGCCATCAGATCATCAAGCATCGATGCGTGGTCCGTTTCCGGTTCATCAAGCGTTTCAAGCACAGCTAAGATATTCTGCTCGACAGTCAGGCCACGAAAAATGCTCGATTCTTGAGGCAGATATCCAATACCAAGCCGGGCACGCTGAAAAACCGGCATATTTGTTACATTCTGGCCATCAATTTTTACGCTGCCTTCATCGGCGGCCAACAAACCTGCCAGAATATAAAAGGTGGTGGTTTTACCTGCGCCATTTGGTCCCAACAGACCAACAGCTTCACCACGTTGTAAGCTCAAAGTGACATTGCGCACGACACGGCGCTGATCAAAGCTTTTGCCAATGCCTGTTGCCTGCAAGCCCGTATTTTGATTCACCAGCCGCGGTGCAGATGCAGAAAACCCTTGCTGGTTGGTCCATTTATCCATTGTTGACGCATCCATATGAAAAATATTCAAAATTTAACATTGTTATTGAACCATAATGCCGGTTACACGTCCACCCTGACCGTCAGATAGCAATCGGCTGATACCGCTGTTAAAATCCACTTCGGCACGAGATCCGCGCATGATATTCTGGCCTTCGATTAATTCGACATTACCTGTTAGAATGGCAATTGACGTGTTGAAATCATAATTGACCTTGTCACCAGTGGCGGTTTGATTGTCAACGGTGCGAACATAGGCATTGCCAGTTGCATCAAGTGTTTGCAGATCACCAGCTTCATTTGTAAAAGCGATAATTTCATCGCCAGCTACAATACGCCCATCATTGGCGGTATAATTGGCTTTACCAATACCGGTAATCTTTGCTTTGGCTGGGTTGGACTCGTCATAGGTGATTTTTTTTGTTGCGGTCATGATACCATTCGGGCTGGTCACTTTTGCGTTCTTACCAAACACCGAATAAATACTGGATTGAAGGTCATATACAAGGCGCGTACCCATCGCGGTATTGTCACCATCGATAAAAGACACATTTCCGATTGCGGTCATCACATTAATTTCGCGCCCGTCTGATGCTGGATCATAGCTTGCTTCCAAGCGATCTGCCGAGATGCGCATATCAAGTTGCGTAGCTATCGCATTGCCTTTGGCTAAATAAAGTCCCTTATTCTGATCCCATTCTAGAAAATCGGAGGCCTCAATCGTGACAGGTGCATTCTGTGTGTCGGCTTGTTTGTCTGCCGCATTTGCGGTCATCGTCATTCCAACATTTATAGCGAGCGGCAAAGCAAATAGCGCAAGATTACGAGATAAAATTTTTAAAACCTTCATAACAAGTCCTGTCTATTCCTTGACTGGCCTTACCAGCCTAGTTGGTCATTTTGATATTATGTAGAGTTAATTTGCTTGTGCCGCCAAACATCATCACATTTCCATGATCAGTGACACGAATATTTTGTCCTGTTATATGTGCGTCAGGTGACGTCACTTTGACAGGTAGATCGGATTGCATCTCACCTGCATCAATATTGGCGCGCAATGCTTCGGTCGTCATTATCACATTTTGCTTGGTTTGTTTAAGAACAACCATGCCTTTGAGATCGACCAAACTGTCGGATTTTGAAAATGCGCCATTCAAGGCGGTTATATTGATTCGTCCACCATCTGACTGGGTGATAAAGCCAGTGGGTTCAACCATCTGGATAACGCCGCTACCATTATTTTCTTCAATGGCGTTGGTGGCGGTGATTTCATAGGTTTTACCTGTTTTTGTCGTGCCTCGGTAGCGCGCACCGGTTAATTGTGTCGCCCCATCATCAGCCACTTCAATATTTTTGATACTGACACGAACATCACTTGTTTTGGTAAACAGGCTAAGCCACCCAACTGCGGCGGCAAGAGCAATCAAACCAGCACCAGTCAGAAGAATGCTAGGGCGCATAAAAGTGGATTTTTCAGCAGACGAATCACGCTTTTTTGGCGTAAAGCGGTTTAGTTTCTTGTGTGACATATCATTATTATCAGATGCCATTCAAAGTCCTCTGAGCAACCTCATGGCGTTTCCATGACGCTCATGATGTATCAGTGATGGAAAATATCCACCTCGTCAAAGCCGATAAGATCCAGCTTTGCGCGCGTTACTAAAAAGTCGAAACAGGCGGTGGCAAGTGTCATACGATTTTCACGTTCAAGCATCTGCGAGAGTTTTTCGCGGATCGCATGCAAATACAAAACGTCACCAGCTGCATAATTTTGCTGATCGCTACTCAGGGTATCAGCACCCCAATCTGATGATTGTTGTTGTTTTGAAATATCAGTCTGTATTAATTCGCGACATAAATCCTTCAGACCATGTCGGTCTGTATAAGTGCGCGCTAGTTTTGATGCGATTTTTGTACAGTAAATATCGCCCTCGATGGGGCCAATGTAATGTGTTAGGGCGGCAAGGTCAAAACGCGCAAAATGGAAAAGTTTGGTAACACCCGGATCAGCTAGTAACGCTGCCAACACAGGGCTTGGTTTAACAGGATTGCTGATTTGCACTAAATGTGCGTTTCCATCACCGCTGGATAATTGCACTAGGCAAAGGCGATCGCGGTGCGTTTTCAATCCCATGGTTTCGGTATCAATGGCTACAATTTTACCAAGGTCAATGCTGGCAGGCAGGTCGTCTTTATAAATATGTACTGCCATCGTTTGATGCTTTCATGTCTGCTACGTTATTTCATTCCAGTTGAAAACACTGGATAATAATTCGGATGTAGATTTCAACTTTACATGGTGCCCAGGAGAAGACTCGAACTTCCACGACCTTGCGGCCACTGGCACCTGAAGCCAGCGCGTCTACCAATTCCGCCACCTGGGCAATTTATCAACAATAGTCTGGTGTTAATAAGTGCGAGAGAATAGTCCTAAAAGCTTGGCTGTCAAACAATTTTCAGGTGGATTGGCTGAATTCTGATGCTCTATGGGCAGCTTTAGTTTTTGTTTCCCTTTTTAATCCGGTTTTTGCTTGTTGCTTTTGCTATCACCATTGTACATATGAGGTGGTAATACCATTTCCATATAGGTTGAATTTTAGTCAGTAAGCAATCGGTCATGCAGAGTGACTGTGGTATTTGAGTTTAAGAGTGATGAATATGCAAAAGACAGTGACAGTAATTGGCGGATCAGGCTTTATCGGCCGTGCCACAGTAGAAATGCTGGCGCGGGCTAGAATGCGTGTCATTGTTTTGTGCCGTAATGCCGAGCGCGCCAAATATCTGAAACCGATGGGTCATGTTGGTCAGATTACGTTGGTGTCCGGCGATGCGCTTAATGATGAAATCCTTGAGTCAGTTATAAAACCAGCTGATGCGGTTATAAATTTTGTTGGCATCCTTGCCGAAACAGGTGGTCAGCGTTTTGATGCCTTGCAGGGGGTGTTGCCTGGCAAGATTGGTATGCTGGCCACGAAACATGATGTGACTGATGTCATTCATATTTCAGCTATTGGTGCGGATGCAAACTCACCCAGTGTTTATGCGCGTACCAAGGCGGCAGGCGAAGCTGGTTTGCATAGTGCATTTCCAGATGGCATAATTCTACGGCCTTCAATCGTTTTTGGACCACGTGATAGTTTCTTTAACCGCTTTGCTGGCATGGCTGTTAAAGCGCCGGCTTTGCCTTTACCTGGTGGTGGTTCAATGCGGATGCAACCGGTTTATGTTGGTGATGTGGTTGCTGCTATCGAAGCGTGTGTAGGTATCAGGAAAATAAAAATCAAACCACGTGGCAAGGTTTTTGAACTTGGCGGTCCGGATATCTATTCATTCCGTCAATTGATGGAAATCACCTTATTGCAGACCAGGCGTCGACGTTTGTTGTTACCAGTGCCGCTTAGCTTAATGTCTTTGGGAGCTGTATTTGCCGGACTGTTGCCATCACCACCTGTCACTGTTGATCAGGTTAAATTATTAAAAATGGATAATATTGTTGCCAAAAATGCACTAAGTCTTGCTGATATGGGCATCACAGCAACCAGCATGGATGCAATTTTACCCAGCTATCTTGCACGGTTTCGCCCTGGCGGCCAGTTTTCACGCTGAACCTGATTCAAACCTGATTATACCATCTGCGTAATCAGGTTTGTCTGCACCGCCCATAACAAAACAATGCCAAGCACCAGCCGATAATACACAAAAATATTGAAATTGGCGCGTGCCAGCCAAGCTATCATCGCCCGCATAGCAATGAATGCCAACAAGCCTGAAAATAAAGTAACCAGCACGGCGTCACCACCCAATACCAGATCACCATCACTGACAAGGTCTTTGGTTTTCAAAATACCAGCACCGGCAATGGTCGGTAGTGAAAGCAATAATGAAAAACGAGCGGCGGTAACGCGGTCAAACCCAAATATTCGTGCAGCTGTCATGGTAACGCCAGAACGAGATGCACCAGGTACCAGCGCAAAAACCTGCGCAAAGCCAATAAATATGGCAGAAGAAAAACGCATTGCCTTCATGTTGTTTACTGTCACGCCATAGCGATCAGCGCCCCATAGTAAACCAGCAAAAATCAGATTTGACCATGCCAGCGTCTCAATTGCCGTCAGCCAATTCCAGTTGGCATAATTAACATAAAATCCAGCAACTATAACGGGGATTGTTGCGGCGATCAGCATCAAACCAAGTCGCGCATCACTTTTATTGTGTCTGCCAAAGCTACCTATACCAATAACAATGCGGGTGATTTCAACACGCAAGAAAAACATAACAGCAAACAGGGTCCCCACATGCGCGGCAACATCGATTGTCCGTCCCTGATAGGGTTGGTCAGTCAGAATAGGAAGCAAAACAAGATGTCCAGATGATGACACGGGCAGAAATTCTGTTATGCCTTGCACAAGTGATACAAGAATAATCATGAAAAATGACATCGGTTGGCGCTTCTCTGTTTAGGTCGCGTTTGTTTGCATGGACAATCCGAATGGTTTTGGCAAATGTAACAATCCTATATTGACCGCGTCTTTCATATCGAATTTACCCAAATTTCGCAACTCGTGCTATTATTATCAAAATAGTACCGATATGGAACTAAAAAACGTTGCCCCATAGCTTTTTGTTAGCGTTGCTTGACGTTTTACCAATTATTGGGTAGAAAAAGGTAACAATCATTGACTTTTATTCCTGTGGCGCGCGCTTAACTCAAGTGTAGCGCCCAAATGCGCCGGAATTAAATAGGAGGCAGTAATGTCATCAAAAATGTTGAAATTTGTGGCGACCGAAAAAGCTATGCCATCAAAGCGTAAGGCAGACGCACGCGTTGCTGATTTTGACGAAATATATGATGATTTTGATGTCGAGGCGGCCGAAACACAGGCGTCGCGCTGTTCGCAATGCGGTGTGCCTTTCTGCCAGACTAACTGCCCCCTGCACAATAATATCCCTGATTGGTTAATGATGACTGCCGAGGGGCGGATGCAGGAAGCCTACGAATTATCGTCACAAACGAATAATTTTCCAGAAATCTGTGGCCGCATCTGTCCACAGGATCGTTTGTGTGAAGGCAGTTGTGTCATTGAAAAGGGTTTTGAATCAGTAACCATCGGCGCGGTAGAAAAGCATATCACAGAAACCGCTTTTGCCGAAGGCTGGGTCAAGCCTGCAGCTCCCCGCGAAGAGCTTGAAGAATCGGTTGGAATAATTGGAGCTGGGCCAGCTGGTCTGGCGGCGGCTGAGATGTTGCGCCATCGTGGTTATCAGGTTCATGTATATGATCGCTACGACAGAATTGGTGGCCTACTGATTTACGGTATCCCTGGGTTCAAGCTGGAAAAATCGATTGTCGAACGCCGCGGTAAATTGTTGCGTGATGGTGGTGTTCATTTTCACCTGAATATTGATATTGGTGCTGATGTTACCTTTAACGAAATTCGTGCAAAGCATGATGCTATTCTGGTCGCAACAGGCGTTTATAAAGCACGTGATCTTAACGCCCCGGGAAGCGGACTTGATGGCATTGTCCCAGCGCTTGATTATCTAACCACGTCAAACCGCAAAAGCCTTGGTGATGACGTACCAGCTTTTGAAGATGGGCGCTTAAATGCCGAAGGCAAAGACGTTGTTGTTATAGGTGGCGGTGACACGGCAATGGATTGTGTGCGGACAGCCATCCGTCAGAATGCTAAATCGGTCAGTTGTTTGTATCGGCGTGACAAGGCGAATATGCCCGGATCACAGCGTGAAGTGCAAAATGCTGAAGAAGAAGGTGTCATATTCAAATGGTTATCTGCGCCACAGGCCTTTTTGGGTGATGATAAGGTGACTGCGGTACAGGCACAGTCCATTCATTTGGGTCAACCCGATGCTACTGGTCGTCAGGTACCACAAGTTATCGAAGGTTCATCTCATAATATGCCTGCTGATTTGGTTATCAAGGCGCTTGGTTTTGATCCTGAAGACATGCCCAAAATGTTTGGTGATGACGGGTTGGGCGTGACCAAATGGGGAACTATCAGCATTGACTGGAAAACCATGATGACAAGCCAGAATGGCGTATTTGCGGCTGGCGATATCGTTCGGGGTGCATCCTTGGTTGTTTGGGGTGTTCGTGATGGGCGTGATGCGGCTGAACAGATTGATGCGTGGATTATGCAGCAGGCAGAGGCCAACGCGCCGCGCCGCGCTGGATCAGGGAGCTAATAATGTCAAAACATACCAAAAACTTTGATGCAGATGCCTTTATTGCCCGTCGTAAGGCAAATGAAACCAAATTGACCGAAGCTGGTGTGTATGCACCTGAGATGGAGCATGATTCTTGTGGTGTTGGCTTTGTGGCGACACGAGATGGCAAACCAAACCGTGCGGTGGTTGACGCCGCGATCGAAGCGTTACAGGCGATCTGGCATCGTGGTGCAGTTGACGCCGATGGTATGACTGGTGATGGGGCTGGTATTCATATCGAAATTCCACGTGATTTCTTTATCGAGCATATTGCCCGTACGGGACATGATGATGATGGTGGGCGCCTAGCTGTAGGTATGGTGTTTTTACCACGCACTGATCTGGCCGCACAGGAGCGTTGCCGTTGTGTAGTCGAACAGGAAATTCTGACATTTGGCCATTCTATCTATGGCTGGCGTCAAGTGCCGGTTGATATTCAGGCGCTTGGTGACAAAGCCAATGCAACGCGTCCCGAAATCGAACAGATTATGTTCTCTATGCCAGCCGATATGTCCGAAGAAGAGGCTGAAATACAGCTTTATCTTGTTCGTCGTCGTATTGAAAAAGCAGTGATGCAGGAGTTGATCAGCGATTTCTATATCTGTTCGCTTTCAAGTCGCTCAATCATCTATAAAGGCATGTTCCTTGCTGAACAGGTCACGGCCTTTTTTCCTGATTTACTGGATACACGCTTTATTTCATCATTTGCGATTTATCATCAGCGCTATTCGACCAACACCATGCCAACATGGAAATTGGCACAACCTTTTCGGGTGCTTGCGCATAATGGTGAGATCAACACAATACGTGGCAACCAAAACTGGATGACGTGCCACGAAGACCGTATGGAGTCTGGTCTGTTTGGTGGCAAGATCGAAGATCTCAAACCGGTCATTGCCAAAGGCAGTTCGGATTCCTCGGCACTTGATGCCGTGTTTGAGCTTATGGGACATGCTGGCCGTGCCTTGCCAATGGTAAAAACCATGATGATTCCAGAAGCAATCGACGTTAGTGGTACCAGCAAGCGTGCCAAACTTTATGCCTATTGTAATTCGGTGATGGAACCTTGGGATGGTCCGGCAGCAATCGCCGCTTACGCCAATAACTGGGTCATTGCAGGTCTGGATCGAAATGGTCTGCGGCCAATGCGCTATGTTGTAACCAATGATGGTCTGGTTATTGCTGGTTCTGAAACCGGTATGGTTGTTGTCCCGGATGCAAATATTCTCGAACGTGGTGGTCTTGGGCCTGGCGAAATGATCGCTATCAATCTGGCTGAAGGCAAACTGTATCGCGACGATGAATTGAAAGACGCGATGGCTGATCAGAATGACTACGGTAAATGGATTGGCCGCGCCGAACAGATGGATACGGTGCTAGCCAAGGCTAGCGGCAAAGCGGCTGAGCGTTTGCCGGTGATGGAGGCACGCCGCCGCCAGATGATGGCTGGTTGGACCATGGAAGATATGGAACTTGTGCTGCAGCCAATGGCCGAAACTGGCAAGGAAGCTATTGGATCAATGGGTGATGATACCCCGCTTGCGGTTCTATCTAGTCGCTATCGTGGGCTACATCATTTCTTCCGGCAGAATTTTTCGCAGGTAACAAACCCGCCAATTGACTCGCTTCGTGAACGCCATGTGATGAGCTTGCGAACGCGGCTTGGCAACCTTGGGAATATTCTTGATGAGTCGCCCGTGCAATGCGATCACTTGTTGCTGAATTCACCTGTGCTCACGATCCCTGAATGGGACGCGCTATGTCTGCATCTAGGTGCCAAAGCGACGCATATCGATTGCACATTCGACGCTAACGGCGAGGACGATGATTTCACCGCGGCTATGGAACGCATTCAGGCGGAAGCTGAAGAGGCAGTTCGGTCAGGCTGTGAACATGTTATGCTGACAGACCGTGCGGCATCCGAAACACGCGTTGCCATCCCGATGATTTTGGCAACAGGGGCTGTTCATTCGCATCTGGTGCGCCAGCAATTACGAACATTTGCCTCAGTCAATGTCGCTACTGGTGAATGTCTTGACGTGCATCATTTTGCCGTTCTGATTGGCGTTGGCGCGACAACGGTCAATGCCTATATTGCCGAAGAAGCCATTGCTGAACGCCATGATCGCGGTCTGTTACCAAATCTGTCAATAACTGATGCCGTTGGTAATTACCGCAAGGCTGTCGAGGATGGTTTGCTGAAAATCATGTCTAAGATGGGCATTTCGATTATTGCGTCTTATCGCGGCGGTTATAATTTTGAAGCTCTGGGTCTATCACGTGCGCTGGTTGCGCAATATTTCCCAACAATGACATCACGCGTGTCTGGGCTTGGTCTGACAGGTATTCGTTCGCGGATTCTGGATATGCACCAAAAGGCCTTTGCGCATGAAAATGTAACCTTGCCTGTTGGTGGATTTTTCAGATTTCGTAAATCTGGTGAACGGCATGCTTTTGATGGCCAGCTTATCCATGCGATGCAGCATGCCTGTGACACAGGTTCCTTTGCAAGCTGGAAAAAATATTCCAACCTTGTTGATGGTCAGGGCCCCATTAATTTGCGTGACCTGATGGATTTCAAGCCTGGCGGTGATGCGGTTGAAATTGAAAATGTCGAATCGATTACTAATATCCGCAAAAGGTTGGTGTCTCCGGGCATTTCGCTTGGTGCCTTAAGTCCTGAAGCGCATGAAACATTATCGATTGCGATGAACCGCATTGGGGCAAAATCGGACTCTGGTGAAGGTGGTGAAGACCCGTCGCGTTTTAAACTACGTGAGAATGGCGACAACCCATCCAGCGCCATTAAACAGATTGCATCAGGTCGCTTTGGCGTTACCGCTGAATATCTGAATAATTGCCAAGAAATCGAGATCAAAGTTGCGCAAGGGGCAAAGCCAGGCGAAGGGGGGCAGTTGCCTGGGATCAAGGTTGATGGATTGATTGCGCGTTTGCGCCATGCAACGCCGGGGGTCACTTTGATCTCACCACCACCGCATCATGATATCTATTCGATTGAGGATCTGGCCCAGCTTATCTACGATCTCAAACAGATTAACCCTGATGCAAAAGTGTGTGTAAAGCTGGTCGCGTCAACAGGTATTGGAACGATTGCCGCTGGTGTTGCCAAGGCCAAAGCGGATGCCATTCTCGTGTCTGGTCATGGTGGTGGCACCGGCGCTAGTCCGCAATCATCAATTAAATATGCTGGCTTGCCTTGGGAAATGGGCCTGTCCGAGGTGCATCAGGTACTATCAATGAATGATTTGCGCAATAAGGTTGTTTTGCGTACCGATGGTGGTTTGAAAACAGGTCGTGACATTGTGATGGCGGCCATGCTGGGTGCCGATGAATATGGCATTGGTACATCATCCCTGATCGCAATGGGCTGTATCATGGTGCGGCAGTGCCATTCAAACACATGTCCAGTAGGTGTCTGTACCCAGCGTGACGATCTGCGCGCAAAATTCGAAGGCACGCCGGAAAAAGTTGTTCAGTTATTTACACATCTTGCCGAAGAAGTGCGGGAAATTCTGGCATCACTTGGTTTCACGTCGCTTGAAGAGGTTATTGGTCGGACTGATTTGCTGAGTCAGGTAAGCCGGGGTGACGCGGCGCTTGACGATCTTGATCTGAACCCGATTTTGGTGCGTGCTGACGCGGACAAGGATGAAATCAGTGCCCGCGACAAGCCCCGTACCGAAGTGCCTGATACGCTTGATGCCTTGATGGTAAAGGATGCAAGTCGCGCATTGGAATATGGTTCCAAGATGCAACTTTCTTATAACATAGAAAATACACAGCGCGCGATTGGAACACGTTTATCTTCACATATTGTTCGTCGTTTTGGCATGACTGGCCTGCGCCCTGGGCATATTTCAGTCCGACTTCGTGGTTCGGCAGGTCAATCAATTGGCGCTTTTGCGACACAGGGGCTCCGTCTTGATGTGATTGGTGATGCAAATGATTATGTTGGCAAGGGTTTGTCTGGTGGCATGATCGTGGTGCGACCAGCAGGAGCCATAACCTATACGGCCAGTGAAAATACAATCATTGGCAATACGGTTCTTTATGGAGCGACCTCGGGACAGCTTTATGCTGCCGGTAAGGCTGGTGAACGTTTATGTGTAAGAAATTCGGGTGCCACAGCTATTGTCGAAGGCAGTGGATCAAATGCTTGTGAATACATGACGGGCGGCAAGGTCGTAATCCTTGGCGAAGTTGGCAATAATTTTGGTGCTGGCATGACAGGCGGCATGGCCTTTATCTATGACAAGGCGGGCACCTTCAAAGATCGGGCTAATCCGGCAACGCTAGAAATTGTCCGCATTGCCAGCACGCATTGGGCGGATAGTCTTCGCAATTTGGTTGAGGAACATGCCAAACATACTGAATCGGCACTTGCTTTGCGGTTGCTCAATGAATGGAATGTCGAGATTGGAAATTTCTGGCAAATCGTGCCAACCGAGATAATTCCAACTTTAGAGAAGCCCATTGATGATGGGCAAGCTCTCGAGCAGACAGCCTAAAGTAGTGGTATATGCTGTACCGGTTTGCAAACTTCGTTTGCATTCCGGCGCGGTTTCTATGTATAGAGCGTCGCTATGTATGAAATTGCAATACAGACTGAAGCTGACATCAAAATTGTTGATGCCCTTATGGACGAGGCTTTTGGCCTTGATAGGCATGCGCGTTCAGTATGGAATTTACGCCCGGGCGCACCTATAGCCGAAATGTGTTTTGTGCTTCGTGACAATGGTGTTGCCGTTGGATCTTTGCGGTTTTGGGAAGTAATGCTGGGAACGCATCCTATTCTATTGCTTGGCCCTCTAGCTGTGCGGCCTGATTTGCGCGGCAAAGGCTATGGCAAGGAACTGGTATCTGCGGGTCTCTCACATGCCAGATCATTCACATGGCCTGCCATTCTGGTTTCTGGTGAAGTTGATTATTATCCAAAATTTGGATTCGTTCCAGCGGCGCCATACGCGATTAAATGGCCCGGTTTCATAGAGCCGGAAAGGCTTCAGTTTTTTGAACTTAAAGATGGCTTTCTTGCTAGTCTTGCTGGACAGAATTTACCCGTACGCCCAACTAAATAACGGACTTTGTCACGACACTGTCTTTTATCCTGGTCTGAATAGTCCTTTTGAACTGGTGAAATGGGTAACTGTATGTAATGTTATAGCTAATCGTGCTTCACGCCCGTTCGGGTTCAGATTATGAAAGTGTCCTGAATTTCATGCATGTATTGCATCACTATCAGCTATCTGCCGCTTCGCGTTTCATCCGGTTGGTTCTAGCCGAGCGGAATGTGGTCTATCTTCCAAAACTGGAAATACCTTGGGAACGCAGTGAGGATTTTCTGCGACTTAATCCTGCTGGCGATGTTCCTGTCATGGTTTCCGATAATCATGGGGTTATTGCGGGGGCGATGGTCATTGCCGAATATCTCGAAGAAAGCGAAACGCCGTCTTTGCTATGGGGTGACGTTGCGTCGCGGGTGGAAATACGTCGTCTCATGCAATGGTTTGAAATCAAATTCGCCAATGAGGTTGGCACGCCTCTTTTGTCCGAGCGTGTGATAAAACGGTTTTCTGGCGAAGGGCAACCATCATCAGGCGTGATTCGTGCAGCCCTCAGCAATCTGAATATACATATGCAATATATCGACTGGCTTGCCGAACAGGGAAGCTGGCTGGCGGGCAAACAATTATCGCTGGCGGATCTGGCAGCAGCAGCGCATCTTTCGGTGCTGGATTATCTAGGTGACATAAATTGGGACAAACATCCTGAAGCCAAAACATGGTACGCAAAGATGAAATCCAGACCATCATTTCGCGAATTACTTGCAGATCAGGTCATTGGCCTTAAACCACCAGCCCATTACAGCAATTCCGATTTTTAATTCATCGCTATCAAACCTATAATTTTGTTTTATTTATACAAGCTAGTAAATCAGTGGCTGTTTGTCCCAGCATGTCAAGTTGGGCTGGCTCAGAAAAACGATGCGTCGCGGCTTTGTCTAGATGCAAAATCACATCATCAGCGGCAAGCTTTTCCATAATGCGGCAGGCCGTGTTCCACGGCACTTCTTCATCCTGCATGCCATGAAGCAGACGAACTGGTGTGGTGATATTGATTGTACCGCCTTGAAGGTGTAAATGCGCCGCACCATCTTCAACCAAATGATAGGGATAGATAACGGGTTCGTCGGCATAGGGGCTTGGAACCAAAAGATGACCGGTTTGTTTCATCGCCAATTGCGCATCCGCATCTAGCGTATCCCAGATCAGCTCTTTGGTGAAATCAGGCGCAGCGGCAATGCCAATCAATCCCGCAATCCGATCAGGCCGCGCACAAGCTGCATTGAGCATGATCCAGCCTCCAAGCGATGACCCAACCAGAACCTGCTGTCCATCTGTCAGCTGTTCGATAACGGCCAGCGCATCTTCGGTCCAGTCGGAAATCCCCAGATCCAGAAAATTACCATCAGATTGACCGTGACCACGATAATCGAACCGGATAAAGCCATGTCCATGTTTGCGTGCCCAATTTTCCATGTAGATGGATTTGGTGCCGTTCATGTCCGAACCATGCCCACATAGAAAAATGATGCCTGGCTTTTTCCCATCAATTTTATGATAGGCTATGCGCTGTTTGTCATTAATATAAAGAAAGTCAGGTTCATCCATTGTCATTAACTCTAATCGTCGTTATGAATTCCAAGTATCTTAGACATTTTGATCGAAAAGTTCATTGAATTTATGGCTAATACACCTCGCTTAAGTAAATCTAACACGCCTTTGGAAAAGCGGCCTGTAATTGTACAGATTTTACCAGCTCTTGGTCGTGGTGGTGTCGAACGTGGCACTGTCGAAATGGCGCAAGCTATCGAAAAGGCTGGTGGCCACGCCGTAGTGATTTCGTCGGGTGGCCCGCTTGAGCGTCATATTGTACGTTGTGGGGCAACCCATCACACCTTGCCGGTGAATGTGAAGAATCCTTTGAAATGGGGTTCTATCCGCCGCAAGTTACAGTCGATTTTACAGGATGAGAACGCACATATTGTGCATGTGCGATCACGCGCGCCAGCCTGGATTGCATTACCCGTTGCCAAAAAACTTCGCATTCCAACAGTTAGTACCGTTCATGGTCGCTTTCAGGCCTACTCCATCTTAAAACGGATATATAACGGCAAACTTGTCAAAGTCGATCATGTGATTGCCATTTCTAAATATATAAAACAACTTATCACCAGCCAATTTATAGGTGTAGAAGAACGCATGTCGGTTATTCATCGTGGCGTTGACATCGATGTCTTTGATCCACAGGCGGTTAACCAGACGCGGATCATTAATTTTGCAGACTCGGTCGCATTACCTGAAGAAATGCCGGTGGTGATGTTGCCCGCGCGTCCAACTTTGTGGAAAGGGCACGAAGCTTTGCTTGATGCGCTGGCCTTGATAAAAGATCTGCCATTTATCTGTTTGTTTGTTGGTGCTGCCGATGGCAAGCAAGGCTTTATTGACAGAATTACCAAACATGGTGTCGATCAGGGGCTTGAAGGGCGGTTTCGCTTGTCGCATGCGGTTGATGACATGCCAGCTGCCTTGATGGTTGCGGATGTAGTTGTTATGCCATCGATTACCCCTGAGCCGTTTGGCCGCGTTGCCCTTGAAGCGCAGGCGATGGGACGACCAGTTGTTGCCTTTGACCACGGCGGTGCCGTTGAATCGATCAAGCATGGCCAGACAGGCTGGCTTGCAACACCAGGGGATGCAGAAAGTTTGGCCGCCTATATTCGACAGGCATTGGAATTGCAAGGTCCTGAGCGACAATTATTGGCAGACAAGTCACGTGCGCATATTGAGCGAAGTTTTTCGACAACGCGTATGTGTAATGAAACAGTAAAAATATATCGTCGAATTCTGCAAAAATCACAGGTTACGACAAAGGGCTAATTGTCGCTCTTGACTTGAGTTTGCTGGCGTCAACAGGTAGCATCTCGACCCTAAAGTTACTATGCGCGCCTTGTAAAAAGGCGTACCGGATTAAAGATTGTGAAAAGGTTACATGCCAAATATTACCCTTCCTGATGGATCTGTTCGTTCCTTTGATATGCCGGTAACACCGGCAGATGTGGCTGCAGATATTGGTCCGGGCTTTGCCAAAGCGGCTTTGCTGGCTGTGGTTGATGGCCAAGAATGGGATTTGACGCGCCCTGTAGATACCGACGTCAATATGGCCTTGATAACAGCCAAGGATGATGCCGCTCTGGCTTTGCTCCGACATGATTGCGCGCATGTTATGGCTGAAGCTGTGTTGGAACTA
>JABJBD010000078.1 GCA_018668795.1 Candidatus Puniceispirillum sp.
CCCGTGCCGTATATGCTTCTATAACTGCGCGCGTGCTGGGAACTGAACATAAAAAGGTTGTTCAAGATGCATTTTTTGGAGCCGACCTTCCTGACATGACTAATCGTATTTTTGGCTGAGTGTTTAATTCACTAGTTTAATACAAATTACCCAATCCAAACGGTTATCGTTTAGTCATGATATGGGATGCTGTGGGAACGAAGAAATCTTATAAGTAACCCTTATAGAATGCGGGGTCCGATGTGGGGTCCAAATTGGTACAGTTAGAATTCACGATTCAGATCAGTAGTTTACGGCTGAGTTTGGAATCATGTCTCTCCGCCACACCCCCTTATCTTTATCTCATAAAACAGACTTAACTGACCAAATGTATCATCTAATGCAAACCAGAAGTGTCGCGAAATTATATTTACAATAAATTTACTAACAATTTAAGCTTAGGTTACGTAATTGTTACTAGATATAATTAGATCTAATATAAAAACACTTTGGACATTGAACGAAATGCATGGTCATACATTTTCCAATCGCGACCTAATATTTTGGCACTTGGTCAGAGCCAGTGCTATTTTTATGTTAATGGCCTTTTACGCTACTAATGCATCTGCTTGGGGCTGGAGCAGATCATCAGGACAGAGTTCATCAGTCTCAGCACCTTCTAATGACACTGGATCAGACTCAACCAGTGATGTTTCAAACCTTGAAGCAACAAGTAGCGAGCCAACAGATCAAGATGTAGAGCAAAATGAACCTGCCACCTCTACTCAGGATGTTCAAGATTCTGTTCAGGTTGAGGTAAATTCAAATAGTCAGGTTACATCAGGTACAATCGATCCAGATGTGCGTGATGGTGACAATAATAATTCTAGCAACCTGCCTGTCATGACGAAGCGATCCAAGCGGAAAAATATGCTGATTAAAAAATGGCGGGCCGAGTTTGCACGTGAGGATCTATTTTATGTCGTTACTGATCAGCCTATTAAGATCCCTGATGTGAAATTTCAGCTTGAACGCATTCAATCAGAAACACCAGACTTTCCTAAATATCAATTACCATTTGAAGGAAGTGATCTAGCGCTTCTAGAGGAATGGATAAATGATTCGCTAGACCGGCACCTTCCTCAAAGACCAAAATCGAATAGTACGAAATCACTTTTTTCTGCAAACTCGAAACTGAACGCTCAAGACGTTCAAAAAAAGATTGCAGATTTGGAAACAAAAAGCGTAATGCTCTCTTATGGCAATAAAGCACTACAGGCGATGGGTATCTTTATTGATTAAGGTCACACACTCGAAGTAGCAACTCCGGTCGAATGCAAACTTCCGCATGACATAAGAGATAACGTTTAATAAATTGTCAGCACCTTTTCTTAGGCTCATATCAAAATGGCAAAGACTCAATAGTACCCTCGCGCGCAATGCCATCTGGTGTATGGACTAACAACTCAGTGCCAAAATCCCAATACCCTTTTGCAATCATTGACATTCCTACATTGCATTCAAGACGAGGCGAATAAATACCTGACGTTACCTGGCCAAGCTGAACACCATTATGCGTGGTAACTGGAAACGGTTTGCCACAAGGCGGGGCTTTACCACCACCGAATTTAACGCCACGCAACACCTTATTTGGTCCTTGTTTGGCAATATCATGCAAAGCGTCTTTACCGATATAATCAATCTCATCACCAAAATAGCATAGTGATTCAAACCCGCATTCAAGCGGATTATTGTCACGTGTAAATTCGTTGCCATAGGACATTAATCCACCCTCAATGCGTTCAATCAGATTTGGACAGCCTGGAGTGATATTGTAGGCCTGACCAGCCTGCCAGATCATATCCCATAGATCGCTACCAAGATGACCGCCTTGAAGGTAAATTTCAAAACCACCCTGTTTACTGTAACCTGAACGGGCAATAAGTTGCTGTGTTCCAAGCACATCAAACATGCCAAATTGAAAATATCCAAGATCATGGATCGCATCGCCAAAAAGTTCAACCATTAAAGGGGCTGCTTTTGGTCCCTGGATGGCCAATGGCGAAACATCTGGCTCTTCGATAGTAACGTTTAATCGTAAACCAAGTGCCAGACCCTTGGCCCAAAACAAGACATCAGAATCCGCGATTGATAGCCAGAATTTATCATCCGCAAGCTTAATCAGCACAGGATCATTCAACATTCCTGCATTTTCATCAATCATTGGCACATAAAGACATTGACCAACTTTTGCACTGCGAACATCGCGGGGCGTCATCAATTGAACGAGCCTAGCAGCGTCAGGACCCGTAATCTGAACCTGACGTTGGACTGCCACATCCCATATCTGCACATGTTCTCGCAGATGCCAATAATCATCCTCAACGCTTGGTGTAAACGCCTTTGGTAACAGCATATGATTAACCACACTAAACCCCCGAACACCATGTTCCTCGACTTTATCGGTAAAAGGCGTCCGCCGGATGCGCCGCGACATGTTCAAACCAGATTGTGCCATTAGTGTACCATTCTCAGACATTCAGCCATTATACTTTTTAACATTGATTGATGAGCCTTAATTCGACAACCAACAAGAATAGCTATTCGGCGACATAATTATTGGTATGTGATAGCTTCTCGACGCATCAGACATAGTAAAACGAACAACAATTTCATTCAAAATTTTCAAACCATTTTGCGGTATCTCGCGATCTGCAAAATATACCCCGCTAGCAATCACCATTTCATATATGTCATCACTGTTAACATTAACTTCTTCCTTAAACCGCCCACCCTCGTCACTTGCGCTGACAAACACCAATACACGTGTTCCATCAGGCTCAATTTTGATTAATGAAATGGTAACATTGCCAGCATGTGTACCATCTACGCCATTCAATAAATGAGATGACAGAACTGCCATTTTTGCCTCCAAAATACATACCCAGCCAACGTCTAACCAGTTTCATCTAGTTTAACTGAAATAGTTATTCGATTGATGCTTTGTCACGCTTTGATGTTGTCGCAAGTACAATCGGGCTGATAACCCCCTTGACCTTCACATTGACACAGGCTGTTTTACCACTGGCCATCGCGCGTTTAACTGCCGGAATGATGTCTTCGCGTTTCATCACCAATTCACCATAGCCACCCAACCCTTCAAACATGGAATGGAAGGGAATATCACGAAAGTCCGTTGCGTAATGCTTGCCGCTCTCGAATAAGCGTTCCTGTTGCTGAGAAATACAATCAAGCCCACCATTATTATCGATAACAACGGTAATGGGACGATTTTCCTGAAAGGCAGCTTCGATTGACAACCCCCCGGACAGAAAGGCACCATCACCACTGATCAGTACAACGTTTTTTTGTGGATGAATATTCTTTGCGGATACAGCAAAGGACACACCTACGCCAAGTAGGCTAAAGGTGCCGGGATGCAGAATCCCACCCAATTTTTTACCCATATAACCAGCAAGATTGATTGCAATTTCTGACCAGAAATGCGTGTTACCACCATCAATGACCAGCCAATCATCGTCATTCATAGCGCTCTGTACATCCATCGCCAGTTGCATAGGATGAATGCGACCCCCAAATTCTGGTGAATTTGCCTCTGCATCAACATCCGCTATCATTTGTTTCACCCAATCAGCGCGACGTTGGCTGTTTAACTCATACCAATCACGGCCGAGAGTAAATGACGGACTATCTAAATGCGCAATCATTGCTTGCAAGAACGCACCCGGATCAGACAGCAAAGCAAAGTCAGCTGCCCGATTAAACTCAATTTCTTCATGTGAGCCATTTATACAAACAAGATCGACAGTCTCTGGAAATAACGGCGGGGTGCCAAAATTCATCTGATTATCAAGCCTGGCGCCTACCATCAGCACCAGATCCGTCTCGCAGAACGCATCTTTTGACGGGTGATATTGATGGATATCAGCAAGCCCCATATAAGCTTCACATTCCTCGCCAAGTAACTTTTGGTGATAGGGTATGTTAAATACGGGAATGCCAAGTTTACGCCCTGCTTCTTCCAGATATTGTTCTGCTTCAGACCACCAGACACCATGCCCACCGATCAACACAGGCCGTTTAGCCGCACTCAGCTTGTCCAGTACCGTTTGTAGCCGCGCTGGTTCAGGCCATGCTTTTGCCGGAGTCTGAGGTGTTAGATCGAACGGGCGTTCATGCCGCCCAATATTTTCCGGAAAGGATGAAAACATAATATCAACCGGCAAGCTTAAATGTACGGCTCCTGGATATCCATTCGTAGCAATCTTATAAGCCCGATCAACAAATTCATTGATACGTTCACCATCGGTTATACAGGCACTATATTTGGTTAGTGGAGCGGCAATGGCAACATCATCAATTTCCTTAAAACCTCCAGCTCCTTGGCGTTTCAGCGTGCTTGATCCTGTCACAAAAATCACTGGTGAGCGTTCGCCCCACGCCTCCATCATCGCTGGAACTGCATTCGCAAATCCCTCTGGCCCAACAAGGCAGACAGCCGGTTTTCGGGTAATTCGGGTGTGGCCATCGGCAAAATGCCCCGCAATTTGTTCATGCGGACAATTGATCACTTTCATCTGGCATTCCATAAAGCCTTCAAGGGCTGGATTACAAAAGCCACCGGATAGGGTGAACACATGTTCAACTCCCTTTTCCTTAAATGCTCTTGCCAGCAAAGCACCACCTCGAATTTTTTTGTCTTCACTCATGGCTTAGCGCCTCCCAGATGCTTCAGCGTTGTGCGTAGAAGCAAGGTTTGCACTACCCACATCTACAACACTTTTATGGCCAATCAACCCCATGACGGAACTAGCTTCATTACTAATTACATCCAAAATATCTGCAAGCCCAGACCCTCCGCCAGCACCAAGACCATACATGGCGCTTCGTCCAACCATGGCAAAATTAGCCCCTGATGCAAGTGCTTTAATCACATGCTCACCAGAACGAATGCCGCCATCAAAAATAAGTGGCATATCCGCGCCCACAGCCTGCCTAATGACTTTGAGGGACTCAATTGTTGTTGGCGCAGCGTTAAGTTGCCGCCCGCCATGATTAGACACATAAATAGCATCAGCGCCCATAGCTTTGATCCGGATAGCATCTTGGTGTGACTGCACGCCTTTGACCACCAATTTACCAGACCAGCGATCACGCAACATTTCAAGAAAATGCCAGTTGGCTCGCCCACGGCTAGCGCTACGAATAAATTTGGTGCCTTGTGTTGAGGTAACATAGTTCATAGGGCGCGGCATGCCCGCTACAAAACATTGCAAAACAGTGGTTAAGGACCAGCGCGGATGTGTTGCAAAATCCCAAATCTGGCGCGGCCCCCACTGCATGGGAAATGTAAAACCATTGCGCAGATCACGCGTGCGAACAGATGGGATAGGCACATCAACAGTAAGGATCAAAACCTTATACCCACTGGCCTTTGCACGTTCGATCAATTCATCAACAAAATCACCTGATTGGTCAGCATAAAGCTGAAACCAAGCATGACCTTCGGCATCTTCTATAATTTGTTCAAGTGTTGACGAAGAAGCAGTGGAAACACATAACGGAATTCTTCGCGCGGCTGCTTCGCGCGCCATATGCTGATCGGCACCTGGCCACGACAAGGCACACATCCCCATAGGGGCAATTCCAAAAGGCAGACCCGTTTCCTGCTCCAGAATATTGCTCGAAAGATCACGGTCAGCAACATCAACCAAAACCCGGGGCATCAGCCTGATTTCATCCAATGCACGGCTGTTAAGATCAGATAGGCTTTCATCACCTGATGCACCGTCAACAAAATCAAACATCATTCTTGGTAGACGTTTTCTGGCAAGCTGACGTGCCTCTTCCACTGAAAACAAGCTGTTTGACACGTTAATACCTTTTTTATGAGACAAGCCTAATGACATATAATTGACTATAATTCTGGATGTTAACAAACATTTAATTTATAACACAAATAAAATTATTGAATGAATTAATATAAAAAAGTTATAGTTTTAAAAAGAGGTTTGTTATGAATTTCAAGCAACTAAAAGCCTTCAACATGGTCATGCAGCATGGCACAATTACCGCCGCTGCCAGACATATGCGAGTGTCGCAACCAAGCGTGACTAGGTTAATCCACGAACTTGAAACGGAGCTTGGCTTTGCCTTATTCATGCGCCAAGGGCGTGGGATTGTCGCCACCGTTGAAGCAAGACGTTTCCATCTGGCAGTAGAAAGTGCCTTTATCAGCATCGAAAGGCTTGATGATCTGGCAACCGCAATCCGTCAAGATACAATCGGCAAGATTTCGGTTGGCGTCATTCCAACATTTTCAGTATCAGTGCTGCCTAGAGTTCTAGGACAGATGCGGCAAAATGATGATAAAACGCATACCGTTATTTATACACGTAACACCCCAGCCATTGTTGACGCCGTGCAATTGCAACAATTCGACCTGGGTATTGTTTCACGCTCGCCACCTTATGAAGGCGTTCACATCCTGTACCAGACCGTGGTCAATTATGTAGGTCTTTTTCCAACTGACCATCCCCTTGCGCAATCTCAAGACAAGCTGGATCTATCAACAATTTCTAATGATCAGGAATTTGTTACTTTCGGTGATGTCTATCCCTTAGAAATGCAAGGAATGGACGCCGCTCTATCAGAAAAACTTCAAAAAAATGCCCGTTACAGTGTCGCTAACCTGCTAACAGCCGCGGCATTGGTTCGCGAGACCGGGGTGCCTGCTATCATTGATCCGTTTTCAGCAAAAATGGCGGTGAATAACAGTGGCGTGATGATCCGTCCTTTATTACAAAAATTACAATATCATATCGCTATCATCACCCGTGGTGTTGATACAATGACAAAAGATACAAGGCGTCTAGCTGATTTTTTGATCTCAGCGTTTGAAAATGACCCGGTTGTTCAGGCTACCACTAAAAACAGTTAAATCGTCAAACCACCAACTCAATTGGCAATAAATCTCTGAGGACAGCATCGCTTGCGGCATCTATATGAAATGGTCGATAATTTTCCAAAACAGCTTTGGCATGATTTGCCGCCACTTGTCTTATATCAAGGCTACCTGCAGCTTCCCAAACATCAATCGCTTTCCGGTCAGCAATGCCAGGATAGAGAAAATCAGAATGCATCCGTGCGTAGGTATCTGCCTCACCAAGAAAATGCCCAACACCGCTTGCCACTGTACCGATTTTGCTGGCTGAAACCATTTGCGAACTTATATCTAATGTATTTGTTGCACGCAGAATACAGCCAAGCATATCATTATCGATAACCATCGCTTCGAATGAAATACCCATGAGGCTAGCTTGCGCTCCACAAGCTTGAGTGACAATATTGGCTCCAGCTTGTACCGTCTGGCTGACGGTCAAGCATTTTTCATAACCGCTTTGTGCATCTGGTATTTTACTCTCAGTTGCACCGGCGATGGTTGATGAAGGAAGGCCATAATGTCGAGCCATCTGAATCGCCGCTGCGGTCAGCATAGCCTGCTCGCCACTCCCACCAGCCATTGCGCCAGTTCGAAGATCAGTGATCATGGGGCGAGGACCAAAAACAGCTTTTGCCTGTTCATCAACAAGCCATACAATCACCATTCCGGCTAGTGTTTCTGCAGTAGTTTGAGCAACACAGCCAGCAATGGTAACAGGACTAGAGGCACCTAGCTGGCCAAATGTATTCACCGACACCGGAATGCCACACCGCACAGCCTCAATCAAAACATCAACAGAGTCAGCATCAAATCGCATTGGCGGGACTGCATGATTGACATTAAGCGTTAGAAACGGCTGCTCCTGAAATATCTCTTTTGAACCAGCAAGCTCGTAACACATTGTGGCAATATCGCGCACAGATTGTGTATTGCTGGCGCCTGTAAAGACATGCTTTTGCGTACCTGCAAGGCTGGCATAGGCGGTATTCACGTCAAGGCGTCTAGCATCGGTCATGTCACGCGCCACTAGAGGGCGACTGAAGAAATGAATATGTGTAAGCGTATCAACAAGGCGCGCAGCATCATAAAGATCGCTGAGACACGAAGCGCGGTACTTATCTAATTGCATATCATATAGCTGCGGTGACGCCCCACCGGTACCCACATAAACCTTATTCTGGTTGAGCAGTAAATCATTATTATCAATCCGGGCATGCAGTATAAAATCTCTCTGCAATCCCTTAATAGCCGCCTCGACAAGCGGCGTCGGGAACAACAGTCGTCCAGCTTCACTAAGGCTGCCGCCTGCCGCCTTGACAAGCTGTATAGCTATTTCTGGTGCCTCGCTTAGGCCAGTCATGGCAAGCAATTCGCATGCAGCCTCATGCACAGCGTCAATCCCTTCAGAGCTTAAGGGGTTAAAACTTCCCCCTTGGCCAATAATGCGCTGGCCATGTAAAGACGCTGTGGAGTTCACGACCTGTTTTGCCCCCCTTCGGCGACGGCTACGTCCAGACGACCCCGCTATAGCCTCATCTATCATTTCACGACCCCTTACCCATTAATCTGGCTACCCTATTGCTGAGCCTGTTGACACCATTGTTACAAGGCTTTTAAAAGACCAATTCATATCCAATTTCAAGAATTGACACGTTACATGCCATTCCCTGTCCACTTGCATTCTTTTGCTCATGGCAAGTTTTGTCACTCGTCACTAAATAGGCATTACCAATACCAGCTCTGATAATGTCTAATACAACGGCATCCTTTATATAAACCCCTACACCATCATCAATTGCCAAACCTGAAGGTAGATTTCCAGCCACAATTTGAGCCTCATAAGCAGCCTTGCGATGGGGTTCATTCCTATAATGTGGACAAATGCTACCACCTACAAGCCCAAGGCCGTCAGCCAGAATATAGTCATCATCTTGTGTGCTAAGTAACAATTTATCAAACCAACAAATCGCACCAGCACTAACACCAGACAGGATCATGCCGCGCTGTCCGGCATTCAGAAGCACCTTATCAATTCCCGTTTGGCGCCAGTGTGATAGCATTTTCAGCGTTGAACCACCACCAACATACAGAACATCAAGACCGTCGACAAATGCCTCTGCGGCTTTTAAATCAGCCATAATTGGCAAATGGCTTGTTTTTGCAATTCCTTTAAAACAGGCATAAAAAGCTTTAATGCGATCAGGGTCATCATTGCTGGCATGACCGATATAACCGATATTGGGGTGTGGCAATGTAAGAGCTAGCAGATAATCCTCGAGTATGTGATCTTCATTTTTGGGTGTTTGTTCATGGGTGAACCCGCCGCCGCCCACTGCAAAAATATGGACGCTATCTATGAACGCACCAGTACGCACCATTTTTAAAAAACCTTTTTCTGCTTGCTTTAGTTGATGCGGATAGAATACGCAATTTGCATATAAAAAAGCAATTTATACATTTTCCGTATAAATATATTCATAAATTTTAGTTGTTATAACTAAATGGTAAATCCATACTTAGAAATGAAAATACATTTGATGGGGAATCCGCAGAGTCAGGCTCTGGTTTAATTCCAAATCAATCTACAGTAGAAGCAGGCGTCTTTTGGACAAGCCTGACGAACGTTTTATTAAGGAGGAACTTCAATGAAAAAACTGCTAATAGCATCAGCAATGGTTCTGCTAATCGGCGGAACAAGCGCAATAGCAGCGCCAAATGGCACATTCAGACAAGCTCACGAATATGGCTATGGTGACAAGTCCAGTCTTGACCCTGCTTCACGTGGCCGCGTGATGCAAATCACCGAAAAGCTAATGAGTCGTCTCATTCGTCCAGACATGCAAGGGTCACCAAGCCCTGACCTAGCAACATCATGGAGTTCGAATGCCGCGGCTACAGAATGGACAGTAAAGCTTCGTAGCGGTGTCTCATTCCATGATGGTAGCAGCTTTGACGCCGATGATGTTCTGTACACGTTAAACCGTGTTCTAAATCCAGAAAACAAGTCACCAGCGCGTTCCGCGATCAAGATGATCGAAAAAATGGAAGCCTTGGATAGTATGACTGTTAAATTCACACTATCGACACCATTTGCCGACATGCCTTTGCAATTGATGGACTATCGACTTCGCATCATTCCTGAAGGATCTGGTGACTCAATCGCTACTTCAGGCATTGGCACCGGCCCATTCAAACTGGTCAGCTATGATGCTGCCGGCGTCACCAAGCTAGAAGCCAATATGGATTACTGGGAAGGCGCACCAGGCGTTGCCAAAATGGAAATCATTGGCATCGGTGATGGACAGGCACGTATGCAGGCCTTGCTTGGTGGTCAGATTGATTTTGAAAACACTGTGACAAATCAGCAAAAGCCTATGTTCGCTAGTAGTAGCAAATTCAAGCTTATGGAAGTGCCAACAGGAAACTGGCGTGGTCTAGTGTTCCGCACCGACGTTGCACCATTTGACGATGTACGCGTTCGCCAGGCTGTGCGTATGGCAGCTGACCGAGAAGATCTAGTTCAACTGATTATGGGTGGGGCAGCTACAGTTGCTTGTGACACACCCGTAAAGCCTGATGACCAGTATCATGCTGACATAAAATGTCCTCAGGACATTGCCGGAGCAAAAAAATTGTTGGCCGATGCGGGATATCCAAATGGTATTGATGTTGAGGTTTATGTCGCAACATTGGAGCCAACTTGGCCAATTCTTGCCGAGGCATATCAGCAACAGGCTGCTGAAGCTGGAATCCGTGTAACCATCAAGCAGGTTCCATCAGACGGATATTGGAGTGACACATGGATGCAAAAGACAATTTCAGCAACGCGCTGGAATGAGCGTCCTGCTGATTCCGCATTGCATGAGATCTATCTTTCTACAGCAAAGTGGAACGAGTCCTATTACAAGGATGAGGCCTTTGACGCCTTGCTTGGCAATGCCCGCCGTGAGTTGGACTTTAACAAGCGTAAAGCTCTTTATGTAAAAGCGCAGGAGCATCTTTACGAAACCGCTGGCACATTGATCCCCTATCATGTTTCAAAGCTATATGTGATGAATGATCGGGTAAGTGGCATCGATGCTGTTGAAAACCACACTATTCGCTGGCACAAAGTGACAGTGAAATAGTCAGGTTTTAAACAAGTCTAGGTAAACAGGCTACAAACTGAAATGTGGGCCAGTGTTGATCCCGAAACAATCTCGGAATTCCACTGGCCTTCATAATAAAAGCTTTTGAATTAGTGGGTTTTTACCCAAACGGGGGGACATCATACATGCTATTCATGTTGATAAGACGCGTTTTTCTGGGCCTTGTTACCGTTTGTCTGGTGTCTTTAATCATTTTTGCTGGCGTGGAAATACTTCCCGGAGACGCCTGCACTCAATATCTGGGCGAATATCAGGCGGATGACGAATTGCTGGCCCAATGCCGCAAGGATCTTGACCTTAATCGTCCCGCTATTGACCGTTTTAGCGAATGGGCTGGCGGCGCGGTTACAGGCGACCTTGGCCTTGCCGTCGATGGTAAAACAGAAATCAGCAAAATTGTTGGCGACCGCTTGAAAAACTCACTTTTACTAGCGCTATGCGCTATGGGTGTAGGCGTGCCATTGGCACTTTTCCTTGGGGTAATTACTGGCCTGTGGCGGGATCGACTGCCAGATTTATTTGTCTCGACATTAGCTATTTTTGCTATGACCATTCCAGAATTTGTCTCGGCAACTTTGCTTATATTGATTTTCAGCATTTGGCTGGGATGGTTACCAGGTATCGTCTTAACATCTGCTAGTGCGCCAGCATCTGAATTTTTTCCTGAAATACTGTTACCTGTGATCGTACTGTCGCTGGTGATGTGCGCGCATATCATGCGGATGGTACGCTCATCCGTGATCGAAGTCATGGCAAGTGATTATGTGCAGATGGCAACACTAAAAGGTGTTCCCTATTGGCAGATGGTGTTCCGTCATGCTCTGCCAAATGCGTTGTTGCCAGCGATTAATGTTGTTGCTTTAACGATTGCGTGGCTACTTGGTGGTGTTGTTGTGATTGAGGTGGTGTTCAACTATCCCGGGCTTGGCCGGCTAATGATCGACTCAATCTCAGACCGCGACTTGCCTGTAGTGCAATCAATTGCGCTGATTGTGGCCAGCGTCTATGTCTGTGTCAATCTGGCTGCAGATTTACTCACCATGATCGCCAATCCGAAACTACGCACCATGTATACGAGAAACTAATGGCTGTAGCACTCGCCCCAAAAACCGAATCCAGCTTCCGTGCGATTACAGTTCTCAAAGATCTTGTATCGCGACCGTCAGGCGCGATTGGCTTGTCGCTGGTTCTGTTCCATGTTGTGCTGGCGCTGATTAGCCCTTACATAATCCCATTTGATTTTAAATTGCAGAATTCTGCTCTCATGCTTTCGGCACCTGACAATATTCACTGGCTTGGGGCTGACCATCTTGGTCGGGATGTATTTTCCCGTACCCTAATGGGTGGACGCGAGGCATTATTGGTAACTGGTGTAGCAACCCCACTAGCGGTTATCTGGGGCGGTTTTACAGGTATTCTTTTTGGTTTGGTTGGCGGACGGCTTGACGAAGTGCTAATGCGGGTTGTCGATGCGTTTCTGTCGCTACCTTGGATTTTGAAAATGCTGGTACTGATCGTGACCTTTGGCAGTGGTGTCGAGGTACTCATTCCAACACTGGCCTTTTTCTATGGAATTCCTGTCATTCGCATTGCCCGTGCCGCAACCCATGATGTGATCGCCCGCGATTTTGTATGGGCGGCCAAAGCCCGGGGGCACAGCCGGATCAGCATTATATGGCGTGAATTACTACCAAACGTGCTTGATACGCTGATGGTAGAAGGCGCCATGCGGTGGTCGTGGATGTTGTTAGCCTTTTCGTCATTGTCATTTTTGGGCTTTGGTGTGTCACCACCGACACCAGACTGGGGTTTGATGATTTCTGATGCGCGCGGTTTCATGTCCTTTGCACCATGGGGTGTCATTGGTCCCGTGATCGCACTTTCGTCGCTAATTATAGGCATTAACCTAACCGCAGATGCCCTCGCCAAAGCGCTGGGTATTGATCGTGCACAAAAGGCACCAATGTAGCATGAGTGAAAAAGCCTTTATTGATATCAAGAATTTGTCGATTGGCTATTCCAGCCGTTCCGGCAAGGTGATCAAAGTGCTACGCGATGTCAGCCTTACCATCAAACGCGGCGAGAGTGTTGGCCTTGTTGGTGAAAGCGGTTCCGGTAAAAGCACGCTAGCCCTTGCCGCGCTTGGCTATTTCAAACGTGGTCTTCGTGCTCTTGACGGTAGTGTAAGTTTTGATGGCGTTGATATGCTCAAACTTGACCGCGATGACCTACAGGCAATCCGAGGGGGAAGATTGGCTCTCATTCCCCAAAATTCTGGTCAGTCACTCACCCCGACATTGCATATTGGTCAACAGGTTGCCGAGGCCTTACGCCTGCACAGCGATCTGAATGACCAGCAATTTAAGGCACGTGTTGTTGATCTACTAACGCAAGTTCGGCTTCCCGATCCGGCCGCGCTGGTGACGCGATATCCGCATGAACTATCTGGTGGCCAACAGCAAAGGGTGGCCATCGCCATGGCACTTGCCGGAGAACCTGAAGCATTATTACTTGACGAGCCGACAACAGGTCTGGATGTAACAACGCAGGCGCATATTCTTGAATTGCTTCGTGATCTGGCGCGTGAACGCAATATGGCAATGCTCTATGTCAGCCATGATCTGGGCGCGATCTCGAGGGTCTGTGACCGTGTGGTGGTGATGTATGCTGGTGAAATTGTACTTAATGGCTCGGCTCGGCAGGTTTTGCTGGCGCCACGTCATCCCTATGCACATGGTTTGCTGGCATCAATACCGCGCTTGAATCAAACCCGCTTGCCAATGGCATTGGACGGGCGACCACCAATGCCGGGCGAGGCTATTAACGGATGCGCCTTTGCCGACCGCTGTGCCCTGGTGGATAAAAAATGCCAGTCAATGTCGCCACCACTCATACCCATAGACAGCGGTGAAGACGTCCGCTGTTTTCATAGTGACAAGATTGACCAGATGCCGACGGCAAACAAAAAGCCGGCGCGACAAGGCGATTTGACAACCGTTGAATCTGGGCAAGCGCTAGGGTTGAACAACCTTGCCATCAGCTATGCTAAAACTGATTTTCTGGAAACCCTATTTTCCGGTAAAAAACCCTCTCCCGCTACCGTAGAAGGCATCAATATCACCATCGAAAAAGGTGAAACGCTTGGTCTTGTTGGCGAAAGTGGCAGTGGGAAATCGACAATTTTAAAAGCCATTGCTGGTTTGATTTCACCAAAGGACGGAAACATTTCACTACATGGTGAAACCATGTTAACCGCGCGGGTCGAAGACCGTCCAGCGGTGAATTTGCGACAAATTCAGATGATTTTCCAAAACCCGGATGACAGTTTGAACCCACGCCATACGGTCGCGCAAATTCTGGCGCAACCTTTACGTCTCTATTTTGGGTTGAACGGCGATGCGTTGCGCCGGCGTAGTGCCGAATTAATCGAACGAGTGAGGCTTGGCGTGCACTATCTTGATCGTCTGCCAAGCCAGTTATCTGGCGGTGAAAAACAACGCGTTGCGATAGCCAGAGCCTTTGCCGCTGAACCTGAAATAGTGCTGTGTGACGAAGTAACATCCGCGCTGGACGTTTCGGTTCAGGCGGCAGTTCTTGACCTATTGGACGAATTGAAAACACAGCAGGGAACAACCTATATTTTCGTCTCGCATGATCTGGCTGTGGTAAAAGCCATTTCTGACCGCGTGGCTGTTTTATATCAGGGTCGTTTGTGTGAAATTGGTCCCGCAGATGCTGTCTATAAGGCGCCATTCCATCCTTATACTGATTTGTTGCTTGGCGCCGTACTTGAACCCAATCCAGACTTCGCACCAAAACTTAGCGCTGACGATGTTGTAGAGCTGTCACCACCAGCTTCAGGCTGTCCATTCCAACGACGATGTCCACGCAAACTTGGTACAATTTGCGAGACCGACACACCATCAGCCCAGACCACTAGCCCCGAACATGTAATTAACTGCCATATTCCAGCAAAAGACCTGTAATTTGGTCACAATCATTTAACGATTCTAAATAACATCCATTATTCGAAATCATCGACAAAATTGAGCAATTGAAAAGCGTTTTGATTAAAGCGCCTCGACCACCATTGAAATGCCCTGCCCTCCACCAATGCAAAGTGTTACCAGTCCATAACGACCACCAATACGGCGTAATTCATGTAATAGCTTTAATGTTAGAATAGCGCCTGTAGCTCCGACCGGATGCCCTAGCGCGATTGCCCCACCATTTGGATTCACTTTGGCTGGATCAAGCCCTAATTCACGGCTGACATAGCAAGCCTGTGCGGCAAATGCTTCGTTGGATTCAATGACATCCAGATCGCTTGCTGAAAGGCCAGCTTGATCAAGCGCCATTTTACTTGCTGGAACAGGTCCAACGCCCATAATTTCAGGCGGTACAGCGGCAAAGCCATATGATAGCACCCGTGCCATTGGCTTTAACCCGCGTTCGACAGCGTCTTTTTCATTAGCTAAAACAACAGCCGCCGCGCCATCATTAATGCCACTTGCATTACCTGCGGTGACACTTCCATCTTCTTTGAAAACAGTTCGGAGTCCAGCAAGGTCTTCTATAGTTGTCGCGCGTGGATGTTCATCAGTGTCAAAATGGCTAGTTTTCTTACCATGCCCAACATCAATGCCAACGATTTGCTCTTTAAAACGTCCTTCAGCAATGGCATGGGCGGCGCGTTCCTGGCTCAGTTGGGCAAACGCATCCTGTTGATCTCTTGAAACGCCAAATTTGTTAGCGATATTTTCTGCGGTTATACCCATATGCCCATGTCCAAACGGGTCATGCAGTGATGCCAGCATCATATCAATAGCGGTGGCGTCACCCATTTTTGTACCAAATCTGAGCTTAGGTAACAAATAACCAGCCCGCGACATGGATTCAACACCACCACCAATAGCAATTTTGGCATGGCCTAGTTGAATAAGCTGAATGGCCGAGATAATGGCCTGCAAACCCGATCCGCAAAGCCTATTTACCGTTAGCGCGGGCGCATGTGTTGGCAATCCTGCCTCAAGGGCGATAACGCGGGCTATATAAACATCACGGGCTTCGCTATGGAGTACATT
Organism: Candidatus Puniceispirillum sp.; assembly: GCA_018668795.1. Taxonomy (GTDB): domain Bacteria; phylum Pseudomonadota; class Alphaproteobacteria; order Puniceispirillales; family Puniceispirillaceae; genus Puniceispirillum. The sequence continues at coordinate 16,176 of JABJBD010000078.1, forward strand.
TCCATAAACACTATGATCAACATGATGTGGCGAAACACCAACGCTTTCTAACGCCGCTTTGGTAACAAAACTGC
>JABJBD010000147.1 GCA_018668795.1 Candidatus Puniceispirillum sp.
GCCCCCATATATAACCCATTGACAATAATCTGTTCCAAATCAGGCCTCCATGGTAGGCAGTGCGCAAAGTTAAAAGACAATCGAATAGATAGATAGATAAATAAATAAATGAAAAATGTTTCAGCCACCCCATTTTAAGGAGTGGCTGAATGGTCATCGGATGAGACGTTAGTCTACTTCAGCAATAAACAGGGTCTCAAATTTGCCATTTTGATATTCGTTCACCACCATAGGTACGAACACCTGACGCTTTTGTCCAAAAGATGTCGTGCCGACATATTTCAGCTTGCTATCACCCTTCATGTAGATGTTAGGCGCTGAAAATGTGTCCATGGTTTTTTTGAATTCAGCAACATTATTGATTGATGCAGGGTTCGCCTTCATGGTTTCAATGATGTATTCAAGCGCATAGACCTTGGTGTTTGATTCATCGTTATATTCACCAAACATTTTTGTGTAACGGCTTACAAATTCTTTCATCGTGTCAGATGCAATCTTTGGGGTAGACGCACCACCAACAGAAATAAAACCATTGGCCAGATCACCGGCACCCTCACGAAGCACCGTTGCATCCTGCGCCGTTTCGGTTGAAATCAGCCCTTGGTAACCAAGCTCACGCGCTGAACGGATCAATTGCGGGGCATTGGCCGGTGCAACGCCTGAAAGCACCAACAGATCAGGACGCTTTCGTAAAACCGGTGTCAGAACCGGTGTAAAATCAGTGGTGTCAACCTGATAGGTAACATTGCTGGAAACAACATTAAGATTCAGCGCCTTGGCAGCGGCAACACCGCCATCACGCTGGCTTAATGGATCGGATTCATTGGCTGCCACAAAGGCAACATTCTTGACACCTTTATTATCCCGAAGATATTTGTAGATCGCCGGGCCTGACTGGTAGTTGGCAATCATGCCAAGAACAGCATTTGAGGCTGGCGGGCTGTAAAGTGATTTCGGGAAAGCATATGGGAAATAGATGATATCCTTTTGTTCGGCAACAGGGCGGACAGCGGCCGCACCATCATCAACATTTGGCCCGACAACATAATGAATGCCTTCTTGTGCCATTTTCTCCATACCAGCGATTGCCCGCTTTGGGTCCTTTTGGTCATCAAAAGTGACAATCTCGATATCATAGGTCTTACTGCCGATTTTTACGCCACCAATTTCATTAATCCACGCCGCACGCGTTTGCATCGAACGAACATTTGATGTTCCCCATGCCGCCGCTGGGCCACTTGTTACACCAACAAAACCAATTTTTAATTTTTCGTTGGCTGCTTGCGCTGACATCGCCGTAACTGCAATGCCTGCAGCAACAGTCAATGACATCAGCATTGTTTTGATTTTTGCAGAATGCCTTTCCATTTTTTTCAACTCCCTAGTTCTGAAAAAGTTTGAATCAGTTCTTAACCCCACTTGGGTACGGAATTATTGGATACATTATTTTTTAAATGTGCAACGTTTTTTTTCAAATCGTATACAATAATACAATTCATTTCTGCACCAAAAACAAGCGTTGCCCGACAGAGCAGACCTTTGAGTCACGCCTCCGCGTCGTAAGGCGGGCTTAAGCTGACGAAGATTCAGGGCCCAGAATGCAAAATCTTAAAATACTGCAGCGCCTGCTTGAATTGCAATCTCAGGGCATATGGGAAAGTCGGATCAGCCTTCAATACCGGCTTCATAAAGTATGAAATCACCTAGCTCGGCAACACCATCATTCATGCGCATCGAACCAAAGATAAACGGCCTGCCATTGCGGGCGGTCGCCGTATCTGCGGTCATGGTTTCAAGATCCACGCCAACATGGGGTGCAAGCTCGATCTTATTCACCACCAGCATATCGGATTTCGTCAGCGCCGGGCCTTTTTTGCGGGGGATATCGCCGCCCATGCAAACATCAATCACATAGATTGTCAGATCGGCTAGCTCGGGGCTAAAGGTTGCGGCCAGATTATCGCCGCCAGATTCGATTAGAATAATATCAAGATCCGGAATGGTGGCACAAAGACTAGCCACCGCGGCAAGATTAACCGATGCATCTTCGCGGATCGCCGTATGCGGGCAGCCCCCCGTTTCAACGCCCCTGATCCGTTCGGCTGGCAAGGCCTGAACGCGCATCAAATATTCGGCATCTTCGCGCGTATATATATCATTTGTGATTACCGCCATCGAAATCCCTGGAGCCAGGTAACGGCAAAGCGCTTCGGTCATGCTGGTTTTGCCAGCGCCAACCGGCCCGCCAATGCCAACGCGCAAAGGCCCATTGCGGCGCGCAGTCTTTGCTGTTGTGCCAGCAAAATCTTGTTTATAGCCGGTCAAGTTCGATAGATCCTTGGCTCGAGTGTTTCATGTATGATTGAGGCATGGTCGGCCAGAATTGCATAACCGCCAACATCATCAAGCGGTGCCAGAGCCGCCTCATTGGCAAGCGTCGCCACCGCTGGCATCATTTGGGCGAGCATAATCTGCCCATCGGACTGACCAAGCGGCACTGCGCGCACCACCACCGATATTAAATTCGCGATAAAGCTTTGCAGGAAAAAGGTCAGGCCAAGCGTTAAGTCACACCCCAGATACCTGACCACAAGGCCAGCTGCAACCGGATAGGCAAGTGGCGTAGATCGGCTGATATCCAGCTGGTAAACCTGATCAACAATGCGGGCAAAATTCACCCCAAGCTCACGGCTTTCCTGCGCCCGCTCGGCACCCGACGATAATGCAAAAGCCAGCTCATTTATCGCCTCGATTTTGGCATTTTTCGCTCCGGCCAACAGCCCGTTTTCGACCATATGGCCATTCACCGCACGATAGGCATTCGCCATCAAAATCGCATCATTACGACCATTGCCGCCGATAAGACATGTTTCAATCCAGTCATGTGCAGTTCTAACATCATTAATAGCGCTAGCGTGAATAGCGGCCTCGATCCCATGCGAGTAAGAAAATGAACCAATCGGAAATGCTGGCGAAAATAGCGCCGTCAAGATCTGGGTTTGATGAATGGGCGCGGTTAGTTCTGCCATGATCAATGCGCATGCCCATGCGTGCGGCCAACGCCATAAGCGCCACCTTCTGGATTAAATGGCGCCTCGGTTTTTGCCAGTACAGCCCCAAGCCGTATTAACAGATCTTCCAATACATGATCACGGCGGATAACCAGACAATCTTGCCTGATCTCGCACGGGGTGTGCCGGTTTCCAATATGCCAGGCAATTTTTGCCAGACCCTCATGGCGGATTTCCATCACCGGCTCGGCGGCAGCTTGGATAATAATCTGACGGTCATCATCCAGCACAAAAGCATCGCCTGCATCGACCGATACCGTTTCGGCAAGATCAACGATAAAGGCCGTTCCACAATCGGTCATCATTCGTTTGCGTCGTAAGAACCGCGCCTCAAATTCCAGTGTGACCTGCATATCACCATCGCGGCGGGTTACATCCCGGTGGATGTGAACGGCATATAACGGTGCCGGAGATGTTGCCTGATCCATGGTCTTACCCCGCCCTAATAGAGAAAATAACGCTGTGCCATCGGCAGCTCGGACGCCGGCTCGCA
>JABJBD010000149.1 GCA_018668795.1 Candidatus Puniceispirillum sp.
CGCAATTCGTCAAGAGAAGGCAATTTCGCCAATGCTTCGACGCCAGTTATGTCGAGAATTTTCCCGTCCATACTGCCACCAACAATGGTGATTTTTGGGTTTCCCTTGGCATAATCAACGAGGGTCTTAGCAGCCGCAACCGGGTCTTGCGATGTTCCAATCGCAGTTGGTCCGGTAAACAGGCTGTCCAAATCTTCGTAGCGCGTGTCTTTAAGCGCTAGCTTGGCAATCCGGTTTTTGGTTACCTTAAAGCCAGCACCGGCTTCCCGCATCTTTAGACGCAGTTCGCCACTCTCTGCAACGGTCAAACCAACCTGATGCGTCACAACAATAGTTGTTGATGCATTGAAGGCTGCTTGCAGGGTTTCGATCAATTCGGCTTTTTCTGTTCTATTCACCGACAATCTCCACTCTTCGTTTGGGATATTATGCCCTATTGGGCATGCCATCCCGGTTGCAAAACTAGACCGAAAAAAAATTCCGGCCTGCTGGCCTGCCCATAAGAAGTTCAAGCGGATAATCCGCTTTTGCTCCCCGTCTATTACAGGTTATTAAGCATCTTTCGGCCTTGCGGCTGATCGGCGCCCCTGCAGTCTTGGACAGGTGCGGGGTCGTGCAAGCACCACCCCTAGTCATCATCAACACGTTACCGCGCCGATGATAAATTCAAATTCATCTAGGCAATGTCTTCGACAAACACGCCTGCGCTCATTGTCGAGCTGATGGTAATCTTTTTGATATACGACCCTTTTGCACCGCTTGGGCGTGCCTTGCGGACAGCTTCGATAAATGCGTTTGCATTTTCTTCAATCTGTTTGGCGCCAAAGCTGGCCTTGGCAACACCAGCATGCACAACACCAGCTTTTTCAGCACGATATTGAACTTCACCAGCCTTGGCAGCTTTTACCGCTTCGGCAACGTCAGCTGTGACAGTGCCAAGCTTTGGGTTCGGCATCAGACCACGAGGGCCAAGCACCTTACCAAGACGACCAACAACACCCATCATATCAGGTGTGGCAATAACACGATCAAAGGCAGATTCGCCATTCTGGATCGCTTCGGCCAAATCTTCAGCACCGACAAGATCGGCGCCAGCGGCTTTTGCCTCATCAGCTTTTGCATCTTTGGCAAAAACAGCAACACGCATGGTTTTGCCCGTACCGTTTGGCATGGCGACAACACCGCGCACCATCTGATCAGCATGACGTGGATCAACACCCAAATTCATGGCAATTTCGATGGTTTCGTCAAATTTTGCCTTTGCATTCGACTTTACCAGTTCGACAGCCTCAGCCAGCGGATAGGCTTTGTTCCGGTCAACCGCTTCATAAGCAGCACGTAAGTTCTTTGTCTGTTTAGCCATTGGTTCAGCCCTCCACAACTTCAAGGCCCATGGCGCGGGCAGAACCCATCACCATCTGCATGGCACCTTCGATATCAACCGCATTCATGTCGCCCATCTTCTGATCGGCAATTTCGCGCACCTGCGCCATTGTCACTTTACCAGCAACCGTACGACCTGGCTCCTGACCACCTTTTGGCAGGCCAGCGGCTTTTTTCAAGAAAAAGCTGACCGGAGCTGTTTTGGTTACGAATGTAAAGGACTTGTCCTGATACACAGTGATGACAACCGGAATTGGCATATTCTTTTCCAGTGAGTCAGTCGCTGCGTTGAACGCCTTACAAAATTCCATGATATTTACGCCGCGCTGACCCAGTGCTGGACCAACCGGTGGTGACGGGTTAGCCGCTCCAGCTGGAATATTCAGCTTGATATATCCGTCAATCTTCTTTGCCATAACTATCTTTCCTTGACTTACGGGACAGCATGTTAAGTGATGCCACCGTTATCGCGTTAACCGCACTTGTTTAAACTTTTTCTACCTGACTATATTCCAACTCAACCGGCGTTGACCGACCAAAGATGGACACGGTCACTTTCAGCCTTGCCTTATCATCATCAGCCTCTTCAACATAACCATTGAAAGACGCAAACGGACCATCCGATACGCGCACCTGCTCGCCAATATCGAATGTGATTGTTGAACGTGGACGCTCGACACCTTCACTCATTTGCTTGATCAGGCGCTCAGCCTCACCATTCGTGATTGGCACGGGCTTGCCTTTGCCCCCTAAGAAACCTGTGACCCGCGGCTGGCTGGTGACAAGCTGCCACGCCTCATCGCTAAGTTCCAGTTTCACAAGGATATAACCGGGGAAGAATTTACGCTCTGACTGGACGCGCACACCACGGCGCAATTCAACTACCTCTTCGGTAGGAACCATCACTTCGTCAATCTGATCTTCAAGCCCATGCGTAGCGGCTTGCTCGGTAATTGCCTGAGCGACCTTTTTCTCAGATCCTGAGAACACATGAACAACGTACCAGCGTTTGGCCATCAATAAATCCCAATTTGTCATGCCATGAGCAAAACGTCAAAAAACCACTTCGTTCCTAGCCACCAAGACCAAGAACAAACTGGACAACATTCGAAAGCACCATATCCACCAGCAAAAAGAAAATCGCGGCAATGGTTACCATAATAAACACAGTCAGCGTAGCCGTACCTGTCTCACGGCGAGACGCCCAAGAAATCCGACTGATTTCCTGACGCACTTGTCTTACAAACTGTGCGGGCGATACTTTAGCCATCGATAGCTGCCACTTCAAGTTCAATTTTCACAATAGCGGCATACATTTTCGTTATCTTTCCTTGTTATAACTTCCAGCTCTAGCCTTCCGGCCAAGGCATATACGCCTGAGCCGGTCAATCCCGCTACAACCAAGAAAGTCGAAGAATGCCACCGTGGATGGAGCCTATTACCAAAACCTCACCAGCAAAGCAACCCTTGATGTGGGATTTAACCATATATGTTTCAACAAAATATCACCGCATGAGCAGGTTCAAACATTGATGACGCCCATTGACCACATTGCGTATTATACTTGACCACGGCAAATGATCGGCCTAGTTGAGATTCAGGGCGGTGCGATCCAGCATGACAGCCAAAGGATATGTAACATTATGCCTGTCACAGACAACGCTAGAGGCGCGGCACTTATGGCGCTTAGCATGCTTTGCTTTACTGCCAATGATACAATGATGAAGTTTCTGTTTGGTGATTTGCCACTGTTTCAGGTTGTGCTATTGCGTGGCTTGCTGTGCTTGCCCTTGATTGGCTATATGGCGCATCGACAAGCACAGCTTTTCATCCGTGCAAACCGGCGTGACATGACCATCGTTCTGGTGCGCGCCATCGCCGAAACATTGGCAACGATCTTTTTTCTGACCGCCCTAGCGAATATGCCGCTTGCCAATATCATTGCCATTTTGCAGACCTTGCCCCTGAGTGTAACAATGGTAGCGGCGCTGTTTATGGGCGAACCTGTAGGCTGGCGTCGCTGGACGGCAATCATTGTAGGTTTCATCGGCGTTTTGATCATCATCCGACCTGGCACCGACGGTTTCAGCATCTATTCGATGTGGGGACTTGCCGCCGTTGCCTGTGTGACGGTGCGTGACATTGTCACCCGCCGTCTGTCACGTGAAATGCCATCTCTGTTTGTCACATTGATTACCGCCATCGCAATTACCTGTCTTGGGGCTGTCATGACCCCAGCATCAGGCTGGGTAACACCATCGGCAACAAACTGGCTGATTCTGCTGGCAACCGCCTGTGTGATTGTTGCGGCCTATCTGTTCAGCGTCATGACCATGCGAGTTGGTGACATCAGCTTTGTCTCGCCATTCCGCTATACAGGGCTGATCTGGGCTATATTGTTTGGCTTTATCGTTTTTGACGAATGGCCAGATAATCTGACTTTGATAGGCATGGCAGTCATCGTCATTACCGGTGCCTATATGTTCCATCGCGAACGCATTGTCGCAAAGCAACAGGTCTAAGCGCATGGCAATCAACCAGCTTCAGGCGATGTAAGCTAGTCAGTAACAGCCAGTTCAGCATAGGACGCCATAACATAGCGTTGAAAAGCAGGACGCTTTGCCAGATCATCATAATAGCGGCGCATATACGGAAAATCACTACGTTCCAAGTCTATGTCGAAATAGCGATATAGGACATGACCGAACTGGATATCGGCAAGAGTAAAATCCTCGCCTGCCAGAAAGGCGTGATGCGCCAGCCGTTCATCGGCAATCGCCAGATAGCGATTCAATATTTCAAGATTAGCCGCAATCAAGGCGGGTTCGCGTTTTGAAGGCGCCGTCCGCACAACTTTCCAGAAAATTGGCCACGTAAATTTATCAACAGTATTGATCTTTGCCCATTCAGCCCATTTGTCAATTTGCGCCCGCGCCATAATATCATCTGGCCAGAAGCGATCATCGCCATAACGTGCGGCTAGGTAGCGCAGAATTGCGCCAGTTTCGAATAAAGGTTGCTGGTCGCCATCAATCAATGTCGGGATCGTTCTGTTTGGGTTCATGCGCGCATAATCCGGCGTATCAACGACTCCATACATCAAGCCGGCATCAATCCGTTCAAATTCAAGTTCCAATTCGGCAAGGCACCATAAGGCCGCCTGCACGTTTGATGATGATAGTCGTCCCCATATTTTTATCTCGGGCATTGGTGTCTCCTTCTGCATGAGATTTGAATATCATGTCCGGCTGGCACGTTTTTCGGCTGACATCATCTGGTTAATCACACGATCCGAAATAGCATCGCGCGCATAGGTAAAGGTGCCATGGTCTTTGACCTCGGTTGCTACCCGAATCAATGCGCCATAGGCAGCACGGGCAAATGAACCACCAACGCTGATCCGTTTCACGCCTGCTTCGGCCAGTTGTTCAATACTAAACAGGGCATTATGCAAGCCCATCACAACATTTACCGGCTTATCAACAGCACTACAAAGGGTGCGAATATCGTCCAGATTGTCCAGCCCGGGCGCATAAAGGACATCAGCGCCAGCCCGATCAAAAGCCTGTAGCCGCTGGATTGTGTCATCCAGATCAGGATTGCCCCACAAATAATTTTCAGCACGCGCCGTGAGCATAAAGGGCTGTCCATGCGTTGCCGATGCTGCGGCCTTGATTCGTTCGACCGCTATATCCAGCGGCAAAATAGGCGTATCCGCGTCACTGCTGGCATCTTCGATCGAGCCGCCAACAAGACCTGCCTTTATCGCCAAAGAAATGGTTTCATGACAGATGTCGGGTGCAAGGCCAAAGCCATCTTCCAGATCAGCCGAAACAGGTACGGATGTAGCCGCGATGATCGCGCGCGCATTGGCCAGAATATCAGCGCGGGTGACGACGCCAGCCGCGTCGCGCTGACCCGCGCTAAAAGCATAACCGGCACTGGTGGTGGCTAAAGCTTTGAACCCGCTTTGCTCGAGAATGATGGCCGAACCTGCATCCCATGGATTCGGCATGACAAAGGCACCTTCGCATTCATGAAGAGCTTTGAAGTTTTGATATTTTTGCTGTTGTGTTGTTTCCATGTGCTTACTCCTAGCTGACCTATCAGCCTAGAACGATTAAGTTTTGCCCAAAACCATTTGCCCCAAAAGCATATGCACAGAAAG
>JABJBD010000056.1 GCA_018668795.1 Candidatus Puniceispirillum sp.
TATCTCGTCTGATGAGGTGGCGCCCAAAATACGCATCGCATTTTCTTTCAAAATGAGCGGGCGCATACCATCCTTTAAGGGTGCCTTCTTCGGCAATAGCCTCATAAAGCGCATAGGCTGTTTCACGGTCATTCGGGAAAAGCCCTGCATGGTCGGGTGAAATTTGAAACTACGTACGCCAAAATCAAGCACCAGCCGACCAGCCTCTCTAGCCCCTTGTCTTACCCCCTTATGCGGATTAATCGAGGCAAAAGGGATCAGAATATCATTGTTTTCAGTGCAGATTTCGGCCACGTCTTTATTGTTGAAGCAACGAAAGCCTGTTTCACGCTCTGCATCAACATGGAAAATCACCGCGGCGGTATTGCGCTCACGATAATATTCTGCCGTGTCCTGAACGGTCGGAAGCATGTGCGTGGTCTCCATTAACTTCCTAGTTTGTAAGCAAAATCTAGCAAAAGCTGTTAACCTAGTAAACAATAATAAAGTGCGGTCTAATTTACAAAAGGATGCTTTGTCGTGACATCACCGCACTCTTTGTCTGAAGTGTGTTTGCACGCTTGAGAATGACCAAGCGCCTTCCATAAAGACCGCTTTCACCATGCTGACACTTTATGTGATGGTCTGGCCAGATGATCCGGTAGGCTGATTCAAATTTCCGCATCCAGTTTGACATTATTCTAATATAACGAATAAGGTTTAAGAAGAGCCCGACCATTCATCAAGAATCATAAAAAAATGGGCCGTAACGGAGGACGTAATGGATCAAGTTCAACCTTTTATCTATCCAGGTGACGACGGCGCCAAATTGATGCCCAAGTCACGCTATGAAAACTTTATCGGTGGCAAATGGACAAAGCCAACCGATGGCCGCTATTTCGAGAATATCTCTCCGACAAGTGGCAAGGTCATCTGTGAAATGCCGCGTTCGAATGCAGCCGATGTTGAGCTGGCATTGGATGCCGCCCATGCTGCTGCCCCCGACTGGGGTAAGACTGGTCCTGCTATTCGTGCTGGTATTCTGCTACAGATTGCTGATCGTATCGAGGCCAATACCGAAATGCTTGCGCTGGCTGAAACGCTGGATAATGGCAAGCCAATTCGTGAGGGATTTGCTGCTGATATCCCCTTAACAGTCGATCATTTCCGTTATTTTGCGGGTGCGATTCGGGCGCAGGAAGGCACCATTGGCAATATCGATGGCATGCAGTCCGGCGGTGGTAACTCTGCCCAAGGCATGATGGCCTATCATTATCCAGAACCGCTTGGTGTTGTTGCCCAGATCATTCCATGGAATTTCCCAATCCTTATGGCGGCATGGAAACTTGCACCTGCATTGGCCGCTGGTAATGCCGTGGTTTTGAAGCCAGCCGAACAAACACCATTTTCTATCTGTGTTTTGATGGAATTGATCGAAGATCTTTTACCGCCTGGCGTAGTGAATATTGTGCAAGGCTTTGGTGTCGAGGCTGGTAAGCCGTTGGCATCAAGCAACCGGATCAGGAAGGTTGGCTTTACCGGAGAAACAACCACTGGCCGTCTAATCATGCAATATGCGTCGGAAAATCTTATTCCTGTGACGCTAGAGCTTGGTGGCAAAAGTCCGAATGTCTATTTCAAGGATATTATGAATGGTTCGGATGAATTCATTTCGCGCTGTGTTGAAGGATTCTTGCATGCTTATTTCAATCAGGGCGAGGTATGCACCTGTCCGTCGCGTGCAATCATCCATGAAGATATCTACGAGCCGTTCATGGAAATGGTACAGCAACGCGTCGCTGCATTGAATTGCGGCACGCCATTTGATCTGAATACGCAAGTTGGCGCGCAGGCGTCGAGCGAGCAATTCGAGAAAATCATGTCCTATATGGATGTGGGACGCCAAGAAGGTGCCGATGTGCTGTTTGGCGGTGAGCAACGTAGCATGGATGGCAATCTATCGGGTGGCTTTTATGTTCAGCCAACCGCGTTCAAGGGCAATAATGGTATGCGTATTTTCCAAGAAGA
>JABJBD010000013.1 GCA_018668795.1 Candidatus Puniceispirillum sp.
GTTGGCCTGAATATTTGTTGGCCTGAATGTTTGTTGGCCTGAATATTTTGCTTGTGTGAATGCCAAACCGTCAAGGTGCATGTTTTAAGTTTATAGGTAAGTTTTACCAATAAAACGTCAATATTTGGAATTATATTCCCTAAAGGCGCGTTGACAGGGTGCCTTTTAGTATGTTTTTATCTCTACATCGCCGATTTAAATGACAACTTGCGGGCGATTCATAAATACGGCTAAAGCGCGATCTGGATGACATGATGTCTTAACCAAACGCCCGCTTTTAGCTGAGGCGTTTTTTATTGCTTGTGCCACAGGGTATATCCTCCACAGGATATATTTCCAAGGTATCTAGCATAGCGTGTCTTTAATTTGTTTAGGCACAACCTTGTGGAGCTGACCTCTCTTGAAACGGGTTGGGTATTTGATTCTAGCTTGTGCGCCCTGACATTCCGTCCAAAGCACTAAAGAGGAGATAAATATGTCTATTTCTGAAAAACAGCCTATATCTACGCCTGTCCTGCATCCTGAAACAGCCGCGCTACATGCCGGTTTCAGACAGGATCCAACAACCAATGCGGTGGCGGTGCCTATTTATCAGACAACGTCATATGAATTCGGCTCAACCGATCATGCGGCCAATCTGTTCGGTCTTGCCGAGCTGGGTAATATCTATACGCGGATCATGAACCCGACAACGGATGTGCTGGAAAAGCGCGTTGCCGCCATCGAAGGGGGTGTCGCGGCACTGGCAGTTGCATCAGGGCAGGTGGCGACGGCCTATGCAGTGCAGAATCTGGCAGTTGCTGGTGATAATATCGTCAGCTCGACCGACATTTATGGCGGCACTTGGAACCTGTTCAAAAATACCCTTGCCCAGCAAGGTATCGAAGTGCGGTTTGTCGATCCGTCCGACCCGGCAAATTTTGCCGCGGCCACAGATGAGCGTACACGCGCTTATTATGCCGAAACCCTGCCTAATCCAAAGCTGGAAGTATTTCCAATTCAGGAAGTGGCCGATATTGGCCGGCCATTGGGTATTCCGTTGATTATTGATAATACGGCGGCACCTTTGCTGGCGCGGCCATTCGATCATGGGGCGGCGATTATTGTCCATTCACTGACCAAATATATTGGCGGGCATGGCACATCGATAGGCGGTATTATCATTGACGGTGGTAATTTTGACTGGGGCGCATTTCCAGAACGACAGCCAGCCTTGAACCAGCCTGATCCGTCCTATCATGGCGCGATCTGGTCTGAAGCGGCAAAACCGTTGGGGCCAATTGCCTATGTTTTGAAAGCGCGGGTGACATTGCTTCGTGATCTTGGCGCGCCGCTAAGCCCATTCAATGCCTTTCAGCTTATCCAAGGGCTTGAAACCTTGCCATTGCGGATCCGTGAACATAGCAAGAATGCAAGTGCTGTGGCGGATTTCCTTGATAGCTATCCGGGGATTGCCAAGGTCAATTATCCACGCTTGCAGGATGCCGAACCAGCGCGCCGTGCCTATCAATATCTGAAAGGTGGTTATGGCGGTCTGGTCGGGTTCGAACTTGAAGGCGGCTTGGAAGCTGGCAAAGCCTTTGTCGATTCTCTGGAGCTGTTCCATCATGTTGCCAATATAGGTGATGCGCGTTCGCTGGCCATTCATCCAGCGTCAACTACGCATTCGCAATTAACAGCCGAGGAACAGGAAGCGGCTGGTGTGAACCAAGGCTATATCCGTCTGTCAGTAGGGATTGAGCATATTGACGATATTATCGCCGATCTGGAGCAGGCACTTGATAAAGCGATCAATGGTGTTGCGAAAGCGGCTGAATAAAACCTGACACATATTATAGACAAAGGGGCTTGGAGATGATCCGCGCCCCTTTTTAGTCAAGCGCCTTAAGCGTGCATCTGGTCGGGGAAACGCTGATCCAGACGTAAAATCTGGGTTTCCAAGGCAGCGATTGTTGCGTCATCAGGTAGATCATGCCCGCAGATTTTGAGAAAATTGCCCAGAATACGGTATCCCGCCACCGACGCGATTGATTCGGGATGGAACTGGACGCCGTGCAATTCGGCCTGACAATGCGATAGCCCCATGATCGCCCCCGCCGCGGTACGCGCGGTCACAGTCAGTTCGTCAGGCAAGGTTGCTTCGTCAATAACCAATGAATGATAGCGTGTGACAGGAAATTCTTCGGGGCAATTGGCAAAAATATCACTGATTACGGCATTGCTGTAGGTGCGCTTGACCATTGATAATTTGCCATGGACAGGCGGATCAACGCGCATGATTGACGCGCCAAAAGCAACGCCAAGTGATTGATGCCCCAAGCAGACACCAAGTAGGGGGATTTTTCCCTGAGCCGCGCGGATCAGATCAATGGTAATGCCAGCATCATCAGGTGTGCCAGGGCCAGGCGACACGATAAGTCCCTGCGGCGTGCGCGCGATAATATCATCAACTGTGGCCGCGTCATTGCGGATGATCTCAACCTCGGCGCCAAGGTCAGACAGGAAATGCCAGAGGTTCCAAGTGAAACTGTCGTAATTATCGATGAGGATAAACATGGTTGTTTTGCTTTAAGCCGTCATTACCAGATTGGCAGTATAGAGATGATCGCGATAAAAGCAATCTGGAGCCAAATTTATGTAAGCAGGAATAAAATATATGTGGTAAAATAAAACCACATATACAAACCGTTGTATTTAAACAAATATATAAATATTCATTGATATTTTATGTTTGACGCCGTGACCAAATCCCCCTATAACCTGCACAGTTTCGCAGATTGGCCAGTAAAGATGAACTGGCGTATCTGTATCATTTCAAATTGGAGATTGTTTTATGCCTTTGCCAAGGACATATGTTGCAACACCCAAAGACATCGAAAAGAACTGGTTCGTTGTCGATGCGCAGGATCTGGTTCTGGGACGTCTCGCGTCTCTGATCGCCATGCGTGTGCGGGGAAAGCACAAGCCTACCTATACACCAAACATGGATTGCGGCGATCATATCATCGTCGTGAATGCTGAAAAGGTGAAGCTGACCGGTAATAAGCGTTCACAAAAGACCTATTACTGGCATACGGGTTATCCGGGCGGTATCAAAGAACGTACAGCTGACAAAATTCTTGAAGGTCGTTTTCCAACACGTGTTGTTGAAAAAGCTGTTGAGCGTATGATCCCACGTGGTCCGCTTGGTCGTCAGGCTATGCGCAACCTGCATATCTATGCTGGCCCGTCGCATCCGCATGAAGCACAGCAGCCTGCGGTACTCGATATCGCCAGCATGAACGAAAAGAATAAGAGGTAGTTATGGCTCAGGAAACTCAAAACGAAGATGAAAAGCCAGTAGCTGATACAGCTGTTGAAGCGACACCAGCGCCGGAGGCTACAGGTATGGCCGCACTTGGCGCACTTACCGAAGGTGGCACGGCTGATGCCGCGCCGGCTGAAGTTGCCGCCGCACCTGCCGAGCCAAAGATTGATAGTCTTGGTCGATCATATGCAACAGGTCGCCGTAAAGACGCTTCTGCCCGCGTATGGGTAAAGCGTGGCACCGGTCAGGTGAAAATCAATGGTCGTGATATTAGCGTTTATTTTGCGCGTCCGGTTTTGCAAATGATCCTTGCCCAGCCATTTGAAACGGTTGAGCGCGTTGGTGAATTTGACGTGTTCGCAACAGTTAAAGGTGGTGGCCTGTCTGGTCAAGCTGGCGCGGTACGTCATGGTATCAGCCGGGCTTTGACCTATTTCGAGCCAGGTTTGCGCCCAGCTTTGAAAGCTGGTGGTTTTCTGACACGTGACTCACGTGTTGTCGAGCGTAAGAAATACGGTAAAGCAAAAGCGCGTAAGAGCTTCCAGTTCTCGAAACGTTAGGTTTTATCCATATCAAATTTCGAAAAGGCAGGGATTTTCCTTGCCTTTTTGTTTTTGTGCCTTTTTTATGGGGTGAATTGGTTAATTCAGCGAATTGTTACATGTAAACAATTATAAAAAGCACGTGCGTGATGAACAGAATTACAGTGCGCGAAATGACTTTGGCGGAACATATGTTGGTCGCCGATTATTGGGGCAATACCAGTGATAGCTATTTATTGGCACTTGGTGTCGATAAAGCAAAAATGCCCTCACGAGAGGCGTGGGCTGAGACGCTGACAGATCAGTTCCATACATCATTGACACAACGTCATATGTTCTATCTTGGCTGGGAATATGATGGCGGCTTGGTTGGGCATTCGAATTTGTCGCCTTTCGCATATGGCAAAACCGGTATGATACATATGCATATCTGGGATGATGGCAATCGCGGACAGGGCATTGCAAAAAGCTGTCTTGCACAATCAATCAGCATGTTTTTTAAGATTTTGAATCTGGAGATGATTATCTGTGAACCCTATGCACATAATCCGGCGCCTAACAGAATATTGCAAGGTCTGGGGTTTCGTTCGGTTAAACGTTACTGGACGACGCCTGGCCCAATTAATTTGAAACAGGAAGTCAATCGATATGAAATTTTCAAACAGGCATAGGTGATCCGAAATGTATATCCCCATTCATTTTGACGAACAGCGCGATAGCGAAATCGAAAATATCGTGGCGTCTTTTCCGCTTGCCACGTTGGTTGCGCATAATGCCCAAGGCTTGCTTGCCAATCATATTCCGTTATTGCTGGAGACGGATGCCGATGGGCATAAATCATTGATTGGGCATATCGCCAAAGCCAATGACATGCATAGGGTCATTTCACAGTCGAGTGATGTTCTGGCGATCTTTCGTGCCGAAGATGCCTATATCAGCCCGAACTGGTATCCATCAAAGGCAGAGCATCATAAAGTGGTGCCAACATGGAATTATCAGATAGTCCATTTTCACGGTAACATCACCTTTACCGATGATGTGAAATTTTTGCGGTCGGTGGTTGGTAAATTGACCAGCCTGTTTGAACAAAGGGTCAATGGGGACAAGGCCTGGAAAATGCGCGATGCGCCGCGTGATTTCATGGATGCGCAGATCGCATCAATCATCGGAATCAAAATCACGGTTTCAAGATGTGAGGCCAAGTCAAAAATGAGCCAGAACAAATCATCAGAGGATATTAACAGCGTGCGTGGAAAATTGCGTGACAGCAGACCCGTGCTGGCTGATGCTATGGCGCTGATTATACCCGAATGAAGACAAGCAATGAAGATACGTAAAGCCATTATGGATGATGCCGATAAATGCGCGGCGATCGCCACAGCGGCCTATGCGGATTATGTGCCATTGATGGGGCAGAAACCCGCCCCCATGCTGGCTGATTATGCGGTGCATATAGCGCGTGATATTGTCTTTGTTGCCGAGCGTGACATAGATGGCACCACCGACATTGTCGGCTTTGCCATTATTATTGAAAAAGGCGAAGGTTACTGGCTGGAAAATATTGCTGTTGCGCCTTTGGCTATGGGCTGTGGGCTGGGCAGGACGCTTATGGAATCTGTCGAGGATTATCTGCGCCCGCTTTGTGACCGTTACCAGCTTTATACAAATGTAAAGATGGAACGGAATATTGGCTGGTATCACAAGCTTGGCTTTACCGAGACCTTTCGCGGGGTGGTTGACGGCTATGACCGCGTATATTTCGAAAAGGAGATTAAAACATGACTATTACCGGAAGCTGTCATTGTGGCGGGGTGACATTCACAATTCCGTTTGACGGAGACTTTGTTAATGCCAAAAGATGTGACTGTTCACTATGTCGGCGGCGCTGGGCGGTTATGGCCTCGGTTGAGCTGGCGGATCTGAAGATTATAAGAGGTGAAGAGTTGCTGACGCTGTATCAGTGGAATACTGGTGAAGCAAAACATTATTTCTGTAAAACATGCGGTATTTACACGTTTCACAAACGCCGCGCTGACCCGACTACTTATGGGGTCAATATTGCCTGTTTTGATAATGTCGATATTCACGCCTTCAAGGATGCAAAAATCACCGATGGCGTAAATCATCCCTGCGATAGAAAATAAGCTGATTTTCATAGATTAAAATTGACAAGCAAATTGACAAGGTGGGCGGTTATCCGCGACATTTATTGCGGTTATTTCCAGCATTGCTGTTATTGTTGGTTTTGTTGTTTTCTGCCTGTTTCGATTATTTCTTGTGAATGGATATTTTCATGACACCCGATTCTTTTGACAAAACGCACTCTTCAGGTGCTGGCGCGGATAAATCCGGCTGGCAGTTCTGGGTTGATCGTGGTGGTACATTTACCGATGTGGTCGCGCGTAGCCCCGAAGGTGAGCTGGCGACGCATAAATTGCTGTCGGAAAACCCAGAAGCCTATGACGATGCCGCGTTGCAGGGTATCCGTGATTTTCTGAATATTGAAAGCGATGCGCCTATTCCGGCCACATTGATTGATGCGGTGAAAATGGGAACGACGGTGGCTACCAATGCGTTACTGGAGCGTAAAGGTGATCGTACCTTGCTGGTTGTAACAAAGGGGTTCCGTGACCAGATACGCATTGCCTATCAGGCACGCCCACGTTTGTTTGACCGCAAGATAACATTGCCAGAAATGCTATATGAACGGATCGAAGAGGTGAGTGAGCGCATTGATGCACAGGATAATGTGCTGGTGCCGCTTGATCTGGATGATCTGCGGCCACGTCTGCAAGCGGCCTATGATGATGGTATCCGGTCAATAGCAATTGTGTTAATGCATGCTTACCGCGTGCCTGCACATGAAAAGAAAATCGCCGCATTAGCCGAACAGATCGGGTTTTCCCAGATTTCGACAAGTCACCAAACCAGTTCAATGATTAAATTTGTCGGGCGCGGCGATACGACGATCGCCGATGCCTATTTGTCGCCTATTCTGCGCCGTTACATCGACCGGATTGCCGCCGCGCTGTCGCATGATGGGAACAGCACCAATTTGCAACTTATGCAATCGAATGGCGGATTGACTGACTCAAGCCTGTTTCAGGGTAAGGATGCGATTCTGTCAGGCCCTGCGGGCGGGATTGTTGGGGCCGTCAAAACAGCACAGCAAGCTGGCTTTGACCGGGTGATTACCTTTGATATGGGCGGAACATCAACTGATGTGGCGCATTTTGAAAATGCGTTTGAGCGCGTGTTCGAAACCGTTGTGGCTGGGGTGCGGATACATGCACCGATGCTGTTGATCCATACTGTCGCGGCCGGTGGCGGGTCTTTATGCCAGTTTGACGGCGCACGCTTTCGTGTGGGACCAGAA
This sequence comes from Candidatus Puniceispirillum sp., assembly GCA_018668795.1. GTDB lineage: Bacteria > Pseudomonadota > Alphaproteobacteria > Puniceispirillales > Puniceispirillaceae > Puniceispirillum. Next base: position 7,226 of record JABJBD010000013.1, read on the forward strand.
AGTGCTGGGGCTAATCCGGGGCCAGCCTGCTATCGTCGCGGTGGCCCTTTGGCGGTTACCGACTGTAATGTGATGCTGGGTAAATTACAGCCGCAATTCTTTCCGTTGGTCTTTGGCCCCAAACAGAATGAACCGCTGGACATTGCGCCCGTGCGTGCCGGATTTGAAGCGCTGGCTGAGACGGTAAAGGCCAGCACCGGTGTTGAGCGCTCTCCCGAAGCGATCGCTGATGGATTTCTGCGTATCGCTGTTGATAATATGGCCAATGCGATCAAAAAGATTTCGGTACAGCGCGGCTATGACGTTACCGAATATACGTTGCAATGTTTTGGCGGGGCTGGCGGACAACATGCCTGTCAGATTGCCGATAATCTGGGCATGACATCGGTTCTGATCCATCCGTTTGCGGGTGTGTTATCGGCCTATGGTATGGGGCTGGCCGATGTGACCGCGATGCGCGAACGTTCGGTAGAAGCACATTTGAATACGGCGTTACTTGGTCGTCTTGAAGGTGAACTGAGTGCGTTGGCCAAGGATGCCGAAGCCGAGGTTAAAGCGCAGAATATTGCCGCCGAGCGTATGGAAACCAACTGGTTTGTGCATCTGCGCTATGATGGTTCGGATACGGCGCTGGAAGTGCCCTATGGTGATATAGAGTCAATGACAGCCGCTTATGAGGATGCTTACCGGTCACGTTTCGGGTTTTTGATGTCGGGCAAACCATTGATCGCGGCCACCATTTCGGTTGAGGCGATTGGCCATACATTTGACCTGCCATCGATAAGTCAGCCAGTGCGTTCTGATGACCCCCAACCTGTTGATGTTGTTGATGCCTATATGGGCGGTGCATTTATCAAAGCGCCTGTCTTTCAACGCGACAATATAGGCGCAGGCAACCGAATCAAGGGACCAGCTTTGATAATTGAAGCCACCGGCACCAATGTTGTCGAACCTGGCTGGGAAGCCGAAATGACCGATATTGGTAATCTGGTGTTGCGCCGCATTGAAGCGATTGCTGAACGCCATGCCATTGGCACAAATTGTGATCCGGTTATGCTTGAAGTGTTCAATAATCTGTTTATGTCAATCGCCGAACAGATGGGCTATACGCTGCAAAATACGGCGTTGTCGGTGAATGTGAAAGAACGACTGGATTTTTCATGTGCGATTTTTGATGCTATCGGTTCATTGATTGCCAATGCCCCACATATGCCAGTGCATCTTGGCTCTATGGGGGAAAGCGTTCGTGCCATCATCCTTGGCAATGAAGGTAATATCAATCCGGGAGATTCTTTTGTTCTGAACAACCCCTATAACGGGGGCACGCATCTGCCTGACATTACCGTTGTCACGCCTGTATTCACGGCAGATGAAAGCGACATATTGTTCTTTGTGGCATGCCGAGGTCATCATCCTGATGTGGGCGGGCGTACGCCAGGGTCTGCGCCGCCAGATTCGGCACATATTGATGAAGAAGGGGTGCTGATAGATAATTTCAAGATGGTCGATGCGGGCACATACCGTGAAGCCGAAATGATGGAGATTTTGAAAGGAGCAAAATATCCAGCGCGCAATCCCGAGCAGAATATTGCCGATTTACGCGCGCAGCTTGCCGCCAATGAAAAAGGATTGCAGGAATTACATAAAATGGTGGCGCAATTCGGGCTTGATACCGTCATTGCCTATATGGGACATGTGCAGGACAATGCCGAGGAATCCGTGCGCCGTGTGATTGACGTGCTTAGTGATGGGGAATTTACCTATCCGATGGATAATGGCCAGCAGGTCAAAGTACAAATTTCTATCGATAAAGCTAACCGTTCCGCGGTGGTGGATTTTACAGGCACCAGCCCACAAGGGTTAAATAATTTCAATGCGCCTGCGGCTGTTTGCCGTGCCGCAGTTCTGTATGTTTTCAGAACTTTAGTTGACGATGATATACCAATGAATGAAGGATGTTTGAAGCCAGTCAAGATTATTTTGCCAGATGATTGTATGCTTAGGGCACGCTATCCAGCTGCCGTGATTGCTGGCAATGTTGAAACGTCCCAGATTGTTACCGATACGCTGTATGGTGCGCTTGGTGTCATGGCTGCCGCACAAGGTACGATGAATAATTTCATCTATGGTAATGACACGCATCAATATTACGAAACCCTGTGCGGTGGATCAGGCGCGGGGCCTGATTTTGATGGTACGGATGCTGTGCATACACATATGACAAATAGCCGTCTGACCGATCCGGAAGTTCTGGAATGGCGGTATCCGGTTATTTTGGAAAGCTTTGAGATACGCGAAGATTCTGGCGGGAGAGGCAAGCATAATGGCGGCAATGGCGTCAGGCGGCGCACCCGCTTTCTGGAAGATATGGAAGCTGTAATCCTAGCAAATCATAGAATTGTCCCACCATATGGGATGGCAGGTGGCGAGGCGGCGGCAACCGGTGCGAACTGGGTTGAACGAACCGATGGGTCGATAGAGGTTTTGACGGCAACCGATCTGCGCAAAATGAAACCTGGTGATGTTTTTGTTATTGAAACACCAGGCGGTGGTGGATTTGGTAAAAGTGAAGATAATGAATGATGCCAGGCAATCAGGATCAAGGTAACGTCAATTTTAGCCACGCCAGTTATGCTTGCTAGTTTATGCCCAATTCGCTAGAAAATGCAGGTGGCGGATAGCCTGTTTTCGCATTTTTCTCCGGCCTTGATGGATAATTTTATGACATATGAAAAACCAGTTCTGAACATTGCTATTGCCGGTCTGGGCGTTGTGGGTAGTGAAGTCGCACGCCAGCTGACCAGCCGCAATGACGCGTTGAGCGCAGCATGCGGAACCCGCTTGCAATTGGTAGCTGTATCAGCACGAAGCAAAGATAGTGAGCGTGGTTTTTCAATGGATGGTATCCAGTGGGTGGATGATGCGCGCGAACTTGCCAAGATTGAAGGTGTAGATGTTGTCATAGAGCTGATCGGCGGAAGTGATGGCGTTGCGCTTGATTTGACACGTGCGTCCTTGCGCGCAGGAAAGCATGTGATCACAGCCAATAAGGCGATGATAGCGCATCATGGCGGTGAATTGGCAAAACTAGCTGAAGATAATGAGGTAGCGTTGACCTTTGAAGCGGCGGTTGCTGGCGGGATTCCTGCTGTCAAAACACTTCGTGAAGGGCTTGCGGCCAATGAATTTACCCGTGTAGCTGGCATTTTGAATGGTACTTGTAACTATATTCTTTCACGTATGGAAAAGACTGGCGAAAATTTTGACGATGTACTTGTTGATGCCCAAAAGCTGGGATATGCCGAAGCTGAGCCAAGTTTCGACGTTGATGGCATTGATGCCGCGCATAAGCTGACCATTCTAGCGGCGATTGCCTTTGGTCATACACCACATTTTGACGCCGTGAAAATTAGCGGCATTCGTGATGTATCGGCTGTTGATTTTGCCTATGCCCGCCAGCTTGGGTTTCGCATCAAGCTAGTTGGTGTAGCTGAACCCGGCCGTGCGCCACGCATGGAAGCCTGTTTATTGCCTATATCCAGCCAGTTGGCCAAAGTTGATGGTGTTTTGAATGCTGTTGCCTATGACGGGATGCCGATAGGTAGCGTTTTATCGGTTGGCCCTGGTGCGGGTGCGGGGGCTACAGGATCGGCTGTGCTTGCTGATGTGATTGATGTTGCAGCTGGTCGTGCCTGTCTGCCGTTTGGCCGTCCCATGGCCGCGCTTAGCGATGGTAGCAAAGCCAAGAATGGTAATGGTCCTGATACAGCCTTTTATATTCGACTTACCGTCATTGACCAGTCAGGTGTTCTGGCCGATGTGACCAAAATTTTACAAGATCACGATATATCCGTTGAATCGCTTGTTCAGCAGGGTCGAGCGCCTGATGATGTTGTTGCGCTTGCGATGACAACACATGAATGTGCTGCATCCGCGCTGGAAGCGGCCATGAGCGCGCTAAATGCGCTTTCATGCGTGAAGGCACCACCTGTATTCATGCCCATTGTGCCAAGCGAGCAGGAGGGGTAATGACGCCCGACGCATGCCTTGGAATCACGCAGTCGGCAAGTGACGCCCGTTGGGAACATATTTCCGCATCATTGAGTGCACATGATACCGACCGATATACGGCTGGTCTGCAAGAGCATTTTGCCGATATGCCCCTGCCAATCGCGCGTATATTGGCAGCACGCGGTATAAGCGCAAGTGAGGTCGAAACGCTTATTGATCCGCGGTTGCGTGATCTGTTGCCTGATCCGTCACGATTTCAGGATATGGATAAGGCAGTTGCACGGATTGCCGATAGTGTTGAAGCAGGTCATGCTATTGGCATCTTTGGCGATTATGACGTTGATGGTGCATCGGCGGCGGCCTTGTTCGTGAATATCATGCGGGCGATGAATATCGAAACATTTGTGCATATTCCCGATCGTTTCAAAGAAGGATATGGTCCGAATGCCAATGCGTTAATTCGCTTGCAGGAAAAAGGGGCGTCGTTGCTGATTACCGTGGATTGCGGTATTTCAGCCCATGCCCCGCTGGCCGCTGTTGCCGATAGCGGCATGGATGTGATTGTGATCGATCATCATATTGCTGGCCCTGAATTGCCACGTGCGCATAGTGTCATCAATCCCAACCGGCTTGATGAAGATGGCACCTATGGTCATTTATGCGCCGCTGGGGTTTGTTTTGTTGTTCTGGTTGGCGTGCTTCGTGCGTTGCGTCAGCGTGGCTTTTTTGACGATCAATCGGCACCTGATCTGTTGCAACAGCTTGATCTGGTGGCTTTGGCAACGGTATGTGATGTTGTGCCATTAAAAGGGTTGAATCGCGCGTTTGTTTCACAAGGTCTGAAGGTAATGGCAAAACGCCATAATCATGGTCTTGCCCGTCTGGCAGATGTTGCCGGAATGAACAGTGCGCCAAACCCCTATGCCCTAGGGTTTCTTATTGGCCCGCGTATTAATGCGGCTGGACGTATTGGTGTTTCCGAACTTGGGGTCAAGCTTTTGTCTTGTCAGCGTGAAGATGAAGCCATTGGACTTGCTGCGCGGTTAGATGAGATGAACAAAGAGCGACGTAGTATCGAAGAAGATATTCGCGCCCATGCCATGGATCGTGCCAGTGCGCAAATCAATAATCATGTTCTGGTGGTTGGTGATGAGGATTGGCATGAAGGCGTTATTGGGATTGTTGCGGGGCGCCTGAAA
>JABJBD010000127.1 GCA_018668795.1 Candidatus Puniceispirillum sp.
CCTCGACTTTTTGGCCATGATCCAAAAAAGTATGCCTTGTGAAATGAGGGTGGTTTGCCAAAAATTGGTCAAGCTCTTCTGGTGTGCAGACTTGTCTAGTCACCTCTGAATACGGAAACCTCAATAAAAGGCCATCTGGCAGGCCTTTTGGTGGGTGCTCATTTGAGTAAAAACAACTTCCTAAATCCTTTTCTTTAAGTCCGGACGACCCAAGAAACTGGGCACCAGAAATATCAGCATTCATAAAAATACAATTTTTAAACTTAGTAGCAGTAAAATCTACGAAAGAAAGGTCTGGAGGAGGAGAGCCTCTGGGATGTTCTGGAGTTATGTGCCCTTTTATGAAAACAACATCATCTAGGGTGGCCTCACAAAAGCTACTTTGTCGCATATCACAATTTGAAAACTGGATTGATTTAAGAGTGGAAAGCCGATCAATTTTAAGATTTATAAACGCAAAGCCTTCCATTTGTTCACGTCCTTCAGACTCTCCTTTTTGATGTTGTTGCGTATGAAGTATGTCAATCAAGGTATTGAAAGCTAGATTACCTACCATTGAAATTGGTTTAAGTGATGAAGTTAAATATCTGTCAGTTTCAGGTGATGTTATTTGATTTGTATTTTCGCTCAAAAACCCTCGTAAAATCTGACGAACTTCTTCAAAGAATGAAATATTATTTTTTGTGCAAATCTGTCTGATCGCATTTAGCGCACCTAGTTGCAAATACTCCCTATCATCTCCTAAAAGTTTGACCGCATCATAAAAACGCTGTTGATCCATTGTTGTGGTTTGTAAAGTGATCTGCTCTGACGCAAGCTTATATCGCCTGTTTGCATACAGTAGCCCCAGAATTGCAAAGGCTGGTGCTATCGCCGTACCAATCATTATGGATGTTGAATGCGGCTCTTTGAACACATCTTGCCACTTCTTGATCTTATCTTCATAAACACCGTGCTTGATCAGAGCGAAGTGGACAAATAAAAACAGGATCAAATATGTGAACGGGAGTATCCAATTACTATCCGCAATTGACCTAGTCCATTTTTCTCTATTGTGTGGAAAATACATAATCGCAAATGGTGCCAATATCATTCCAATATTAATCCAATCTTCAAGTTGCATGTCTTGAATTCCCATCGCCCAACCCCTCAATTTCGTGCCTAACCCCATCACCATAGCGTGAGGGGTGTTAACAAATGGTTAATGGTGCCATTCTGCGGACTGAGTTGAGTAAATTAATGCTCAAATTAACCTTTTGATGTGAAGTCGGCTGGCCGCAATCCCGCATGAATCCTGAATATTCATGCCAAGGCGACACCGGATTTGCCATCCAATGGGTCGCTTCGTATGGTTGAGGTGCCACAAGCACGACTTCTAGATATGCGTATTAGCGACCCCTTGTCGGGTCGCCTGCTGAATAAAATACCCTCTGGGGAATAAGCAGGAACTTCGCTGATATGCATGTCATAGAAGTAAAGTTGTGTTGTGGCCGGCCTGATACCAGGGTGGCCATTTTCATGATCGGGTTACATGCACCGCCTTTGCCTTCGGGTCGCCAGAAGCGATATGCGCGGGGGCATCATGCGGCAAGGCAGATATATTTCGCATCACCAATATCGGCTGGCTTGGCAAAATCGGCTGGCTTGGCTTGGCCGGATCGGCGCAGGTCGTATCTTCGCCCGCAATGCGCGGATGCTGGCACCGATCACGGTGATGATTATGCTGATGATGGCGGGTGGGCTGATAGGGTGTACATCGGGCTTATACAATGATGACGTGCAAATGAGCTTTGACGACTATTGCGCCTATCGCGCCGCCGAGGGGGTGCATCTGCCGCTATGCGAACAGGATGAGGCTGGCCGGATGCTCGCGCTTTATGCTTTGAGGCATGGGTGTCAGAATGCCGATCCGGGTTCTTTAACCGATTGTCTTTATCTGGAAACCGAAGTTCACCGCCTGATCCTGCGTGATATTGACAACATGATCGATCGGGACATGATGCAGATGCTACCGTGATCGGGCAATTGCGATATCCCAGCCCCGATTACCCCAGTAAAGCTGGTTCGACGTCATCTTGCGCAGGTAGTAATTTAAGCTCATTGGCTTTGTCGCGCACGGCTTTTTGCAATTTTTCAAAGGCGCGCACTTCGATCTGGCGGATGCGCTCGCGGCTGACATTGAATTCACCAGCAAGGTCTTCCAGCGTCAAAGGTGGTTCGGCAAGCCGACGTGCCTGAAGAATACGCTGTTCGCGCTCGTTCAGCCCCTTCATCGCATCCATCATCAGATTGGCTCTGGCCGAATATTCTTCATGCTCGGCAAAGCTGGTTTCCTGATCGATCGTGTCATCTTCCAGCCAGTCCTGCCATTCGCCAGTGCCTTCACCATCACGGCTAAGCGGCACATTCAGCGACCGATCATTACCAGCCATGCGCTGATTCATCGACATCACTTCGGCTTCGGTGACATTCAATTCATCGGCGATATAGGTCACCTGTTCGGGTTTCAGATCGCCTTCGTCAATGGCCTGAATCTGGCCCTTGATACGGCGGAGGTTGAAAAACAGCTTTTTCTGACCAGCGGTTGTGCCGATTTTCACCAGCGACCAACTGCGTAGGATATATTCCTGAATCGCGGCCTTGATCCACCACATGGCATAGGTGGCAAGGCGAAAGCCTTTTTCGGGCTCAAATTTCTTGACCGCATGCATCATGCCCAGATTGCCTTCGGAAATCAGATCGGCAACAGGCAAACCGTAGCCGCGATAGCCCATCGCAATTTTGGCAACTAGGCGCAGATGACTGGTGACCAGCTGATGCGCGGAATCAACATCTCCTTTTTCCTTCCACGCTTTGGCCAGCATATATTCCTGCTTTGGCTCAAGCATGGGGAAAGCGCGGATTTGTTCCAGATAGCGCGACAGATTACCGTCAGGGCTAAGAACCGGCATGGTTGATTTAGGCTTTGATGCTATTGTAGCCATTTATGTCTCCTGTTGCGGGGGCATCGCCTAGTAATATTCATGTCTCAATATATGTAGTTATCGCAATTATACATGTAAAGAGGGCCGGATTAAGGCAGTTTTTGGCAAAAGTATTTTTCAATCATGTCTTAATTTAAGAGATACTAAATGCCTTTTGCACGCATAGCGACAGTATCTTCCATGATTGTCTGTAACGCGGCCATATCTGCGGGTATTGGCGTGGTAAATGCCATGGCTTCGCCTGTTATCGGATGCTCAAACCCCAGATGTGCGGCATGAAGTGCCTGTCGGCTAAATGTCCGCATTTGTGCCAGTCCGGTTCGCGCCCGGGTATCGGGCATCTGTCCGGCGCGCGGGGCACGGCCATAAAGCGGGTCGCCAATCACGGGATAGCCGATATGCGCCATATGCACGCGGATCTGATGCGTGCGGCCCGTTTCCAATGTGCATTCGACCAGACTGCCAAAGGGCGGCAAGGTGCGCATGACACGCCAATGGGTGATGGCATGGCGTCCGCGTTGATTTACCGCCTGTTTTTTACGGTCATGGGGCGAACGACCAAGCGGGGCATCGATAACACCGTCACGTTCGACACCGGTACCCCAGACCAGCGCGTGATAGCGGCGGTCAAGATCATGCGCGGCAAACATGCTGGTCAGCGTATGATGCGCACTGTCGGTTTTGGCCGCCATCATGACACCCGATGTGTCCTTATCCAGCCGATGAACAATACCTGGGCGCATAACCCCGCCAATGCCTGTCAGGCTGTCGCCGCAATGGGCAATCAACGCATTGACCAATGTACCGGTCAGCGATCCTGGCGCGGGATGCACCACCATGCCAGCAGGCTTGTTCAGCACGATGATATGCGTATCTTCATACAGCACATCAAGCGGAATAGCTTCGGCTTTTGGAGTGGCATCAACAGGCGGCGGCAATTCCAGCGCATATGCGCACAGGGGTTTGACCGTGCTTGAGGGATCAGCTAAGGTTCGGCCATCTTCAAGAAGTCGTTTATCAAGGATTAACGCCTTGATCCGGCTTCGTGACAAAGACTGACCATCATCATCTAGATGGTTGGCCAAAAATTTGTCGATCCGCTGTGCGGCTATGTCGGCCGGTGCGGTGATTGACAAGGTAACTGATTGTTTAGGGTGCGAGTGAGTCATGATGGCGGACAATAACGCAAAATCGACTGGCAATACAAATCAAGACGCCGAAATTGACATAAAAACTGCAGATATGAATGCTGAAATGCCATCTGCGGTGATCGGGCATCTAGGATTAATCAAGACAATGAGCGTTATTATGGCGGTGCTGATCGTGGCGGCATTGGTTACAATCATTGTTACTATTTATTCTCGCATGACAGCTGCCAATGCCGTTAAAGAGGCAACTGAAATCGAATTTGTAGTGCCAGCAGATACGCGCATCATTAGCGCTAGTGACGCAGATAAAGGCGATATGCTGATTGTATTGGAAAATGATAAAGGGCAAATGGTCTGGCGGGTTGATGGAACAGGTCGCGTTACGCAGAAAATGACCGTGATTGCCGATTAAGAACAATCATCCCGCGCTTTGTAACATCATCACGTCATTTCATAGCAAGCCAAAATCAATGAAAACGCCTTTTATAAGGGCTTCAAGCGGCATCGCGCTGAAACTGACCACGTCATATGTCAGGATCGCAGGTAGAGCATAAAAGCGCAAAATGAACAGAACAAAAGCCAGATAAAGCGGCATCACTTTGTTCACCAGAAATGAAGGTGCGATATAGCGCACAACAAATAACGCGCCAGATGTGGTCTTTCTGACAATGCCTAACAACATGAATTTACTGTCTTCATTGACGAAAATGGTCATTAGAAATTGTGCACAGCTAGCCCACATCAGGATGCCGAAAAGCAAATCCAGTAAAATGCCTAAAGCTGGGACATGAGACACCATTGGTAAAACTTTCACTGCATTCGTTACAAGTTAGCACAATCAGCCGTAATGCGTTGACATTAAGCTACAAAATCACGCCTTTATCAACCACAGATAACCCCTGTTTATACTGTTATTCAAGCTGATATAAAGGCGTTTATGCAGAAAGCTGGCGATCATATCTGGTGCTTTGCCATAAAACCCGATAAAACATGGCTCAGTAATATAAACGCCGGATGCTACAAGCATCGGTACCCTGCATTTCAGATCAAAGGTGAAGCATGTCCAGCCATCAGTATGTTTACGTAATGAGCCGTCTTAGCAAAGCGTGGCCTGGCGGCAAGGAAGTGTTGAAAAACATCAATTTGTCGTTTTTACCAGGGGCCAAGATTGGCGTGCTTGGCCTGAATGGTGCGGGTAAATCAACCTTGTTGCGCATTATGGCCGGTATAGAGACCGAATTTCAGGGTGAAGCATGGGCTGCCGATGGTATTAAAGTTGGCTATCTGGCTCAGGAACCCGAACTTGATGCCAGCATGGATGTGACTGGCAATGTGCTATCTGGTATGGGGCGCGCCAAAGAGCTTGTTGATCGCTTTAACGAAGTGAGTGCCAAGTTCGCCGAAGAAATGACCGATGATGAAATGAACGCGGTGATCGCCGAACAGGCCGAATTGCAGGAAGAAATCGATGCGATTGACGGTTGGGATCTTGAACGCAAGGCCGAGATTGCAATGGACGCGTTACGTGTACCGCCAGGTGACGCCGATGTGACCAAACTATCAGGTGGTGAAAAGCGCCGTGTCGCCTTGTGTAAATTGTTGCTAAGTGCACCAGATATGCTGTTGCTTGACGAACCAACAAATCATCTTGATGCCGAATCCGTA
>JABJBD010000092.1 GCA_018668795.1 Candidatus Puniceispirillum sp.
CGCGATGTTGCATGATGAGGGTTATGAAGTCATTGGCATTACCTTGCAGCTGTATGATCATGGGGTTGCGGTTCAGGCCAAGGGTGCCTGTTGTGCCGGCATTGATATTCATGATGCGCGGACGGTTTCGGCGCGGCTGGGTATTCCGCATTATGTACTGGATTATGAATCCAAGTTCCGCGATCAGGTGATGGAAGATTTTGCCGATAGCTATTTGCGCGGTGAAACGCCTATTCCCTGTGTGCGCTGTAACCAGACAGTCAAATTTACCGATCTGCTGACAACCGCACGCGAACTTGGTGCCGATTGTCTGGCCACGGGTCACTATGTCCAGCGGCTTGAAACACCCGATGGTCCGGTATTACGGCGCGGTGTTGATGGGTCTAAAGATCAATCCTATTTTCTGTTTGCGACAACTGCCGAGCAAATGGATTATCTGCGCTTTCCACTTGGTGGTCTGACCAAGGATGAAACCCGCGATCTGGCGCGTAAATATGGCTTGGCGGTGTCCGAAAAGCCCGATAGCCAAGATATATGCTTTGTACCGAATGGCCGCTATGGTGATGTTGTGCGGCGCTTGCGGCCAGGTGCGGTCGAAGCGGGTGAAATTGTGCATCTTGATGGTACGGTTCTAGGCCAGCATAAAGGTGTGATTGATTATACGATTGGTCAGCGCCGCGGGCTGGGTATTGGCGGGCGCAAGGATGCTGACGAGGCGGAGGGCCCCCTTTATGTAGTAGGCATTGATGCAGCAACGCATCGTGTCATTGTTGGCCCACAAAGTGCGCTTGCCTGTTTTGAAGTGCATTTGAACGAAACCAGTTGGGTTGCTGGTGGCGGCGCACCCGCATCAGGCTATCCCGTGCTGGCACGGTTGCGCAATACGGCACCAGCGATGCCAGCCTTGCTGGAGGCAGGTGCAGACGGATGCGCGGTTGTGCGTCTGGATGCGCCGCAATTCGGCATTGCCGTTGGGCAGGCGGCAGCGATATATGATGCGGCTGATCCGGAAAACCTGCTTGGTGGTGGCTGGATTTCAGCCGCACCGCTTGCGGGTGCTGAAATAGCCGCTATATGATCCAAAACGGGTGCTAAATCCTATTAAAGTATGCTGTCATCGTCGGGTTTCGTGGTGGCTGACTGTTTGACGCGTTTCGCCGTGGATTTGTTACGCCGTGATTTGCGCGGGGGATGAAGAAAGGCTTCCCATTCCTGGCGGTCTTCAAGATCGGATAGATGCACATCTAAAGCGCGGTTGGCGATCTGAATTTCCAACATGAAAAGCGACATGGCGACCATCAGTAGCACGATGCCGGTAAAGAACAACCAGTTACCAAAGGAAACATAATCCAGATACATGGCAATCATTGCCGAAAGCGCCGCCACAAAGGCTGTCGCCGCACAGGTCTGGACAATACCGATCAGTTGCAGGCGTTTACGCAGGCTGGCGATCTGGCGCAAAAAGCGCGAGGCGTCATCTGGCGTCGTGTTATCACGGATCACATTGTCATGCAGATGACGGATCAGAGTAGCGAGCACCGAATAGCGGTTGCCAAAATTGATCATCATCAGGGGAATGGCGGGAAATAACACGCCAATAATCAGAATATCCTGTTGCATAGCTACCTCAATAAAACAGGGCTAGCATAGCCGCTTTAATAGGCTGACTCCAGTGGTTAGATGCGGGGGCTGAACGCCGATTGCGGCTAATCTATCTGGCGGTACCCATAAGCCCAAGTTCAAGCAGACCGTCAATTATATATTGCACCGAAAGTGCCGCCAGAATAATGGCAGTGACTCGCGAAAACACCGAGGCGATACGCGGATCGATGAAATTCTGTGCAAGGCCGGTTAGCACCAATATCACCGCTGTTGTCCCCATGACAGCGCCCAGTGCGCCATAGCCAATCAGGCTTTGCGCCGCATCGCCCGACAAATCGGCAGACACCACCATTACCGATGTGATCGCCGCAGGACCCGCAAGAAGCGGAATTGCCAGTGGAAAGACAGCCACATTTTCAGTAGAAGCGGTGGCTTTGTCACTGCCTTGTTTTTTGCGCTTTTGCCGTTTGGCCGACAGCATATCTAGCGACACCAGCAACAGAATGATGCCACCAGCAATTTTAAAGGCGGTGATCGAAATGCTGAGATAAACAAGTATCCAGCTACCACATAGCGCGAAAAACAGCATGATGCCAAAGGCCACTAGCGAACATTCCAGCGCGGTTCGTGTTTTGGCGGTACGGTCAAGATGCTGGGTTACCGCCAGAAAAATGGGCGCATTGCCAATCGGATCTATAACCACGAAATAGACGATAAAGGCAGTGATGAAACTTTCTAGCATGATGGTTTCCCTTATGGCCCGAATGATGAGACATATGCCCGCGCCATGAAAGCGGTAATTAAGTGACAAGTTTGACATAACAGCACTTGACCTAGCTACGCCTATCGCATTAAAACTCCCCACGCAAGGTCGAAACCAAAGATATTTGACCAACGCCATGTGGCGGAGTAGCTCAGCTGGTTAGAGCAGCGGAATCA
>JABJBD010000143.1 GCA_018668795.1 Candidatus Puniceispirillum sp.
GTCACTGGCAAAAATGGCATCTGATCGTGACAAGCCAGATGGGTTATTCATCATTGGCATGAAAGATGTTGATAGCTGGCTGGCGGGACAGGATCTTGGCGTTCTATATGGTTTGGGTAAATCAGCAATCGCGCGGCTGAACGCTGCTGGATTTTATACATGCGGCGATCTGGCCAATGCGGATATGCAGGCGCTTCGCATTGTGCTTGGCAAACAGGCTGGCCAGATTCAGGCACTTGCCCGCGGTATTGACCCGCGCCCAGTTGCTAACAATGCCGCAGCCAAAAGCATCTCAAGCGAGACCACATTTAATAAAAACCTATCCAGCTTTGATGATCTGGAAGCCGAACTCGAAGCTCTATGTGTGAAAGTCTCAACGCGCCTCAAAGCCAAAAATATCAGCGGATCACGCCTGATCATAAAATTGAAACGTGCCAACCATCAGATATTAACCCGAAGCAAGACCATGCAGACCAGCACTAACAAAGCACATATCCTGTTTGCCATTTCGCGCGACCTTGTCAAAGCCGAAGTTGCACCAAATCGTACCTATCGTTTGCTTGGTGTTGGTGTCGATCAATTTGGTGATGTGACACCGGATGCCAGCCTCTTTGATATGTTCGAGATGGATGATGATCGAGCTGACCGGCTTGAAGACGCGCTTGATACAGTGTCGCGCAAACTTGGCCATGACGCGGTGATGAGCGGACGACGCTTTCAACGCACCAAAAAACCAGATAAACCAAAATGATGTCTGGCTTTTATATATTTCTTGCACTTGGCGCGGCTTGTGGCGGGTTTATCAATGGACTGGCTGGATTCGGTACAGCCCTATTTGCACTTGGTTTCTGGCTTCATATCATGCCACCTGTGCAAGCGGTTGCGATAACCTTGGCTGTATCCATTACAGTTGGTGTGCAGGGTGTCTGGGTGGTGCGCACCGCGATCCGTAACAATTACCGGCGCTTATTATGGTTTCTTATACCGGGCATTTTGGGTGTTCCTATTGGCGTGGCCAGCCTAACCTATCTTGATGCCACTATTCTGAAGCTTGTCATTGGCGTCATATCCATCATCTATGGTTTGTTTTTTCTGGCACAGCGATCCTTGCCGCGCGTGACCTGGTCAATGCCTGCGGCTGATGCGCTGGTTGGTTTCATATCAGGAATTTTTGGCGGTGCCGCCTCTCTGTCTGGTGCGTTGATGATGATGTGGAATGCGGTACGCGATTGGGAAAAAGCCGAAATTCGCGCGGTTCTGCAACCATTCAATTTTGTGGTTTTGTCACTTGGCACAGCGATGCTGGCATTTAACGGTGCCTATGACATACAGACACTTTCATATCTGGCAGTTGCGATACCGGTGGCACTATTATCCGCACAAGCTGGCATTGCCTTATTCAGGCGCATGCAAAATGACGCCTTTCGACGTCTGCTTATCATCATGATGCTGATGTCGGGGTGCGTTCTTGTGCTTCGCAACCTTGCCTAAAGGCCGCTAATTTGTGACAGCATATCATCAAGCATGATATTGGCCTGATCGCCTGTGATCTTGATCTTGTTCATCACCTTGGTCTGCAACCCCATCTCGAATTGCAGATTGCGCCCCTGTGACGACAAACCGACCTTGCCTGTTTCGACAAGCTCGGCAAGGCCAGATGCCTGCAACCGCGCACCATCATCCATATCTATGTCAAAGTCACAGCACAGACGGATGAAATGCTTGAAATCGTCAAACCCACAATCAGGGTTGTTCTCGGCGAAAATATCCAGTGCCTTCAGCATTTTTTGCGACGTCAATTCGCGCTGTTCCGTTTGCATATCTAGCTGATGCGCCATATTGACGGTGATCTTTTTGACAAGCTCGATCTTATCTTCACTCATCGCCTTGGGCGTATCATGAACCATGCACAATGTGCCAAGCGCATAATTATCCTTGTTAATGACCGGAAAGCCGGCATAGCCCTTTTTCAGCCCGGCATTCTTGATATTTGGGAAATCCTTGAACTGTTCACTTTCACTTAAATCCGGTGCCATGAGTGGATCAGTACTCAGCAAAACATAGGAACAAACATTATGAACATCGCGGACGCTCTTGCCTTCAGTTTCCCGTCCGGCAGCCGCGATATGGCATTGAAAATCGGCATCAAACAGGCTGAATGTCGCAGTGTCAAACCCCGTAATATCCTTCGCCAGATCACAATATATCTGGAAAAGATCGCCTTGGTCGTTATCCAACATTCCCGTTTTCACAACAGCTTGGGCACGTCGTTCTTCATTAGCGGGTCTTGGTGCCAATTCAACAGTCATTACATGCTCCTTAAAGCAACAGGGATTCAGCTCACGCCAATCATATTTTTAAATTATGTTTAACTAATAAAAAACATTGGCATAGCTTTGCACCCTTTTCAATATGCCCCAGACCATCAGGCTTGATAAAATCTGCAAGATAGGTCATAAAAAAGAAACCGTTGGGGTGTTCGTGTGAACTGAGAGGCCGTCTGGCCAACCCATAGAACCTGATCCGGGCAATGCCGGCGTAGGAAACGGATAGTACTCCGCTCTTATACCGTAATCGCTCGTCGACATAGCTGACGAAATGTAACTCTATGAGCAAAATAGTTCTGACAATTGCAGGCTCTGATAGTGGTGGCGGGGCTGGTATTCAGGCTGATCTGAAAACCTTCAGCGCTTTAGGCGTCTATGGTGCCAGCGTCATCACGGCTGTGACCGCCCAGAACACCAGAAGCGTAACCGCTGTTCACCCGATTCCGGTGGATGTGATTGCCCAACAGATCGAAGCGGTGCTGTCCGATCTTGATGTCAAAGCCATCAAAATCGGCATGTTGGCAACCTGTGACGTGATCGATGTGGTCGCTGACAGCCTCGCCAATTTTGCAGGTCATATCGTGCTTGATCCGGTGATGATCGCCAAGTCAGGTGACGCCTTGCTGGCTGATGATGCGGTCGCATATCTGCTGAAAAAGCTGGTGCCGCGCGCAAGTCTGCTGACACCCAATTTGCCCGAAGCCGCGCATCTTCTGGGGGTCACACAAGCTGATGATGCAGCGCAGATGCAGATGCAGGGCGAAGCTTTGCTTGCCAAAGGCGCCAAAGCCGTGCTGATGAAAGGTGGGCATGGCAGTGCTGATATATGCACCGATATTTTGTTTCACGTGAAACATTCGCCATTACGCCTGACCGCGCCGCGTCTCAATACTGTCAACACGCATGGCACTGGTTGCACCTTGTCTTCAGCGGTAGCAGCAGGTCTTGGGCGCGGCCTGGACATGGCCAATGCGGTAACTGTCGCACATGCCTATCTGCAAGGGGCGATCAAGGCAGCTGACGATCTGAATATCGGCAGTGGTCATGGGCCTGTTCATCACTTTCATAAGTTGTGGCATCATGAATAATATTTCTATCATTGGTGGCGGTGTTGCCGGACTTTGCATTGCTAGCGAGCTTGTTGCTCGCGGCGTTCATGTGCGCATTTATGACAAAGCTGGCAAGCCCGGGCCGCATGGCTGTTCATGGTGGGCAGGCGGGATGCTGGCACCTTTTTGCGAGTCCGAAAGCGCCGAAGAACCTGTCCGTATTTTCGGGGCAGAGGCTGCCGACTGGTGGCAACAGCGCACCAATGTGGTCACACGCGGATCACTGGTGCTGGCGTCACTGCGTGACGCTGCCGATCTGAACCGTTTTGCGCGACTGACCGAAGCGCATGAAACAGTGGATGCAGATGCGATTTCGACATTGGAACCCGACCTTGGCACGCGCTTTCCACGCGGGCTGTTTTTTGCCAATGAAGCGCATATCAATCCCAGACAGGCATTGGCCGATCTTTACCAAACGCTTGAACAGGCAGGCACCGAAATGATCGCCGATACCGCCCCTGCCGCGCTTGATCGCTATATTGATTGCCGTGGATTGAGCGCACGCGACAACATGCAGGATTTGCGCGGCGTCAAAGGCGAGATGCTGATTATCCGGAGTGATGATATTTCGCTGTCCCGTCCGGTGCGTCTGCTTCATCCGCGTATGCCGCTTTACATTGTGCCGCGTGGTGATGGCGTTTATATGCTGGGGGCGACAATGATCGAAACGCAAGATAGCCAGCGCATCACCGCACGATCAATGCTGGAACTGCTAAGCGCGGCCTATGCGCTCAATCCGGCCTTTGGCGAAGCTGAAATTCTGGAAACAGGTGTCGATTTACGCCCTGCCTTTAATGACAATCTGCCAAAAATCCGGCGTTCGGGTCAGGTTATTCATGCCAATGGTCTGTTCCGGCATGGTTATCTGCTGGCACCAAGCATGGCACGACAAGTTGCCGATCTGTATCTGGACAATATCGCGGGAGCCTTTGTCGATGAAAATTACGGTTAACGGAGACAATATGGACGTCGCGGCAAC
>JABJBD010000017.1 GCA_018668795.1 Candidatus Puniceispirillum sp.
ATGAAAGAGATTGCTTGCCAGCAAGGCGGTTAATGTTACCTGGCGAACTGACTATTTCAATTTTAGCCAGCTGTTCAAGACGAATAATATTTCCACTGCGCGTTACTATGGGGATGGTGTTTAGCTCGTCTGCACTCATGTTTTGGGCATCTTTGCCCGAAAGCACCATATCTATCAGATTGCCATCTATCGGCACTTCAATAACATTGGCGCCATCATTGAAAATATCTACTGCTGACGACAATTCCCGAACCGTAACACCTGCGCGCGCAAGAGCTGTCAAATCAGGCGTGATACGTATTTGTGGAGCCCCCGAGGACAAACTCGGAATAACACGAAGCTGATTACCATCGCGCCGGGTGAACTTGGCTTCCAATGCCTGGTTCAAGGCCAGTGCCACTGGCATTATATCTGCACGATCATCCCCCGAGACATCAACCCGTATTGACCGAGATCCACCAACCGAGCGGCCAAATAGTGATGCTTGGCGCACAAATGCGCGCGCGCCCGGAACCTCAA
This sequence comes from Candidatus Puniceispirillum sp., assembly GCA_018668795.1. Taxonomy (GTDB): domain Bacteria; phylum Pseudomonadota; class Alphaproteobacteria; order Puniceispirillales; family Puniceispirillaceae; genus Puniceispirillum. The sequence continues at coordinate 520 of JABJBD010000017.1, forward strand.
AAATTGGGCGCATCAAAACCATGCGAAGATCCGATACGCGGCTAGGATCAACCGATGACGCACCAGCAAAAGCTCCACCTGAGTAAGCAACAAAAAAGAAACGTTCGATTGCAGGTGGCCCGCCTATTTCGGTACCCCCTTCCCATAAGGGACGTGCGGCAGTCTCCATTTTTTCTGCTATTTGCAACGTCTCATCAATCGAATATCCCTCTGGCACGATAATACGACCAAAGACAAAATTGGCATTACCATCTGGCAAATAATCAAGTTGAGGCGCAAAACGGTAACTGGCAAAACCTGCACTCAGCAGGATAGCCACGACGACAAATGCGCCAACATATCCATGCTTTATAGTCACACGAACATATCGCAAAATCAGATTGGAAATATAACGTGCTACATGATCAATGCCAGGTATAGACGGCAACCGTTCATATTTATTGCCTGCACCAGCCAGCAAGCGTGATGCAAGAGCGGGGATAACCGTAACTGAAACCACAACCGAAATGAGGACGGCAACCGAAATAGCAATGCCTATATCGCGAAACAACTGCCCCACAGGAAGGTCAAGCATCAAAATGGGTACAAAAACCAACACTGTTGTAAGCGCTGACCCAAGTATTGGCGCCCATACTTGACGTGCGCCCAAATATGCTGCGTTCTGAGCTTTCATGCCACGCTGGCGAAGTCGGAAAATGTTTTCAAGACTGACAATCGACGCATCAACAACCATGCCAACGGCAAATGCCAATCCGGCAAGCGAGATAACATTTATGGATAATCCCAAACCAGCGATGGCCACAAAGGTACCAATAACTGACACTGGAATGGCCACAAAAATAATAGCTGCAGGTAAAAGAGACCGTAAAAACAACAACAAAATAAATAGTGCCAACAAACCACCAATCCAAATATTTTGCTGAACTAGGTCAATCGCTGACTCAATATATTTTGTTTCATCATAAACCAGATTTAGTTCTAAACCACGCGGTAACAACTCAGTCTTATTCAAAAGCGCTATTTCCTCGCGCAAGCGCTGCATTGTTGTAACAACATTGGTGCCTTGCTCGCGCAGGGCATTGATAATGATTGCTTCCTTACCATTAAGCCGCCTAAAGCTAGTACGTTTTTGCACACGCAAATCAACTGACGCCACATTTGATAACAAAATAGGCACAATCGTGCCAGATGGCGAAACATCGGTTCTTAATACAATTCTGCCTGCTGTTTCGGGCGTGTAATTTGCAGACTCAGTACGTACCGCATAGGAACGTTTGCCCTCAGTAATCATGCCTACTGACATCATGGATGATGATGATCGCAATGCATTAATGACTTCGGTTAGGGTCAGTTTGTACTGAATGAGTTTTGCTGGATCGATAACGACCCGCATTTCTTGGCGACCGCCGCCATTGAAACCAACCTCAGCAACGCCTTCAATACGTCCCAATGGATCGACTATATTCGTCTCCAGAAACGATCCCAACGCTTCAAGATTCACTTCATTGCCATCCTTGGCGACCAGTGCCAGTCGGGCGATTGGGCTATCATCCGAATTTGATGTTCGCACGCGTGGTGTTTGCGCATCATCTGGCAAATCATTTACCGCTGATAATTTGCTCAACAGCAAAACCAGTGCCTTATCCATATCCTGTTTTACATTATAGGTTAGGGTTATTCGTGATCGGCCAAAGGAAGATCGGGATTGCAATTCTTCCACGCCATTCAGCGAAGCCAACTCACTTTCCAACCTAGTCACGACCTCTCGGTCTATATCTTCAGGGGATGCACCTGGCCAGTTAACGCGGACTTCAAGAATTGGTTTTTCAATATCGGGACTCATCTGAATCGGTATGTCACGTATTGCAACAACACCGAACAATACCGCAAGAAGGACTAGCGCCAGAACCGCAACAGGCCGCTCAATAGCAGCTCTTATCAGCCCTCCCATCAGTTAGCTACCTTACGGCCAGAAAATGTCATTTGTCGCTCCTGGCCTCCAGGTAGGCCTCGTATAACAAGCTGTCCATCCATCGCCTCGCCTTTTGTCTTGGCACTAAACTCAAGATCAATCACGCCAAAAGGTAATTGTTTTTTTGCAATGAAATTGATGCTTTCACCAACCTTCACAACTTTAACATCATCATCGTCGAAAAATGATTTTTCTTTGCCTAAGACCAAGGTACCCGTGCTTTCCCCACGTGGGGACATCCATTTAAGCACCCAGACATCTCCTTTTGATTTGCCTTTTGCAGGGGCATTACCAGATGAACTGGCTCCGGGTTTTTTCACAGCTTTGCCATCAGATAGCTGTTCATTACCGCGGATGATAACCTCCTGCCCTGCATCAAGGCCTGACAGGACAATAAAACTATCGGCAACAGCACTTCCAAGCTTGATTGATTTGCGCATAGCCTTGTTATCTTCAAATACATATATGATATGGCCATTTGATACAGGCAAAACAGCGTCTTTTGGAACGGTTACAACAGGTGCTGGACTTGTCGCTGGAATTTGAAGAACAATAACCGCACTTTCCGCCTGTAATGATAATGGCAGTGAATCATTAACGGCGAATCTCATAGCACGCGTCCCAGTGCGAGCGTTCTGAATAGGAAGAAGAACACGTGGCTTTAACATAACCTTGTCACCGCCAAGCCCCATTCCCGTTATAAGGCTGGAAAGGTCAAAATTTTTGAGTAAATTTTCCGGAATTTCGGCTTCAATTTCAAAATCAGCAGGATCTAAAATGCGGGCAATCACGTCACCTTCACGTGCATAACCAGATTGAAAATCGCTAAGAAATACAATTTGCCCAGCACGTGGTGCTATCAATGCAGTTGCCGCTATGTCCACCTTGATTTGACGGATATCCGTTTCTATGCGCGTTATAGCGGCCTCTGATTGACGTAGCTGAATGGTTTTGCGGTTGATAGTGTTCTTTCGGGCTAAAACCTGCTGACGGGCAATAAGGCTCGCATTCAAGGCTGTTTCAACGCCTTCTACAGATAAAGCATTTACACTTGCTAGTTCGCGTGCGCGTGATGCCTTACTAGCCAGTAATTGTGCCTGTTCATTACTTATCAAGAGTAATTCGCGCTCGCCTTGCAGATCAGCCTTAATTTCGTCTTGGCGTAATTGTGCCTCGGTTAAATTTATCCGCAGTAATGCAAGCCGCGCTTCAAGCTTTGCTGAACTTTGCTGAGCAATCTGCTGACCCGCTTTGATGAAATCACCTATTTTCAAAGGTGATAATTCGATCCTGGCATTTGTAAATGCCGTAATAGCATCTGATGCTCCTGGGGTAACGCGGCCCTGAACATCAGCAAAATTTGATAGAACCTGACGCTGAGCTACTGCCGTCTCTACAGTGCTGGCTCCACCATATTGGGCAAAGGCAGACTGAAAGGTAAGAAAAAGCGCCATAAAACTGGCAAAAGCATAAATAAAACCAGAATAGCGAAAATGCTTACTAGCCTTTATCAGGTTTTGATTGAACTTCGCATAATCAAATCGAACAGCTAACAAAAACATCTCCAATACGAACGGACAAAAGCTAACTGACTGTAAGCTGATTTTGGTCGAAGACAACCGAAACAGCCTTAGCAGGATTATTTTATTCATTTTTTACAATATTTGCAAAAAACGTGTTCACTAGATATTGACAGATATGCCTTGTTTCCGTTACTTCCACAAGCACGGAGAGATGGCAGAGTGGTTGAATGCACCGGTCTTGAAAACCGGCATAGGTGCGAGCCTATCCAGGGTTCGAATCCCTGTCTCTCCGCCACACCCCCTTATCTTTATCTAATATTATAGCTTAATATATACCCATTAATCCCTGATTATATGGGATATTTCTTGGCGAATAAGTTATTTGTTGGCTGCTGCAATCCATTCCAATCCGGGCTAAAATGTGGGATCGAATGTGGGGTCCAACATGTCATCAGGTAACATACATAAATTATCTGCACTCAAGATAAAGA
>JABJBD010000012.1 GCA_018668795.1 Candidatus Puniceispirillum sp.
ATTGTCTTTGGTGATAAAAGCTGTGGCCATTTCTTTGAAAGTGCGGGGAATGTTGATCTTGCTGGCCTGGAGGATGTGCAAGATTATATTGCTAAGCTGAAAAAGGCGCATGTGCTTGTTGATCATAATGAACGCGCACAAAGGGTTCTGGATCAGGCTAATAAATTGGCTGCCGATATGAATTGTACTGTTAAAACTGGCATTGCGCAGGTAACCGAAACAGCCAATCTTGTCGAATGGCCACATCTGCTGGTTGGCAAGATCGAAGATCGGTTTATGCAATTACCTGCCGAGGTGCTGCAATCGTCAATCCAGACGCATCAGAAATATATCACGCTGGAAAATGTCAGCGATAGGTCGATGTCGCCGCATTTCATCATTGTTTCTAACCGCGTTGCCGATAGCACGCGTGATGACATTATCAAGGCAGGTAACCAGCGTGTTTTGCGCGCCCGCCTTGCCGATGCCGAATTTTTCTGGACGCAGGACAAAGCCAGAAAGTTAGAAGATTATCTGCCACAGCTTGGTGATATTACCTTTTATGCGGGGCTTGGATCAGTGCATGATAAGGTGCGCCGCATAGAAAAGCTGGCAGGCGATATTGCCCCTTTCATCAGTGGCTGTGATCCGGTCAAGGCGCAACGCGCGGCATTGTTGGCGAAAGCCGATCTGGTGACGGGCATGGTAGGTGAATTTCCCGAATTGCAGGGTATCATGGGCGGCTATTATGCCGTTGCATCAGGTGAAGATAGCGATGTGGCTGAGGCGATCGCGTCACATTATCGCCCACAAGGGCCACAGGACGCAGTGCCATCATTGCCCGCGGCCATGGCGGTGTCTCTGGCGGACAAAATTGATACGCTGGTTGGTTTCTTTGGCGTTGGTGCCAAGCCTACAGGATCAAAAGACCCCTATGCCTTGCGCCGCGCCGCGCTTGGGGTGATATCCATCATCCTTGAAAGCCAGAACCGAATTCCGCTTGCTAAACTTTTTGTCAAGGCAGCTTCATATCACGGGTTTGATAATCTTGACGAAGCTTTGCAACCATTTTTGATTGAACGTCTGCGCGTCAGCCTGTTGGATCAAAATATTTCGCATGATGTTGCTGCTTCGGTTTTGCAGACGGCAACAACGGACGACGTGTTATTGCTAGCTGACACAGCGCGTGCCTTGGCCGCGTTTTTGGCAACTGAGGATGGGGCCGGATTACTAGCTGGCTGGCGTCGCGCTGCAAGCATTCTGGCCGCAGAAGAAAGCAAAGAAAAACGGGTCTTTGCCCCCACGATTGACCCAAACCTGTTTGTGTATGATGCCGAGCGCGCATTGATGACGGCCATTGAAGCTCTTGGTAATGAGAAACAGGATGTTCAAACCGAGGTTCCTGATAAAGCACAGCTTCTGCAACAAATGCAGGCGCTTGGTAACTTACGGACGCCTATTGACCATTTCTTTACCGAAGTTGTGGTAAATGATAGCGATCCGGCAATTCGGGAAAACAGGTTAGGACTTCTGGCGCTCATAAGATCACATATGCAACAGGTTGCAGACTTTTCAAAAATCGAAGGTTGATGGATGAAAGGTCTGGAACGTTGAGTGTGCATTTTTGAGCATATGTTGACGTTGTTTAGTGATTTCATTGTTGCGACGGTTACATGACGCAACCTAATGGTGGAAAAGGGACTAAATCATGGCTCAGTGGGTATATAGCTTTGGTACAAATGGCACGGATGGCGATAGCTCCATGCGTAATCTTTTGGGAGGCAAAGGTGCAAATCTTGCCGAGATGAGTGGCATCGGTTTGCCAGTCCCACCCGGATTTACCATCACCACCGAGGTCTGTACCTATTTCTATGATAATGACCATAGCTATCCAGATACCTTAAAAAGTGACGTTGCGGCAGCGATTGCGTTGATTGAAGCCGAAACGGGTACTTTATTCGCTGATCCGAAAAATCCGCTTCTTGTATCCGTGCGTTCGGGTGCGCGTGCTTCAATGCCGGGCATGATGGATACAGTGCTTAATCTGGGTCTGAATGACGAAACCGCCGCCGGTCTTGCCCTGCGTGCCGATGATACCCGCTTTGCCTATGACAGCTATCGTCGGTTTATCCAGATGTATGCCGATGTGGTGATGGATGTCGATCATGGCCTGTTTGAGGATGCGCTGGAAGATATGAAGCGCGCCCGAGGTATTTTTGACGATACCAAGCTGACCGGAGACGATCTGCAGGAACTGGTTAGGCTATATAAGAGCATCGTTGAAGATGAAGCTGGCAACGCATTTCCTCAAGACCCATGGGTGCAATTATGGGGCGCTGTGGGTGCGGTCTTTACCAGTTGGATGAATACGCGTGCAAAAACATATCGGCGGCTTAACAATATTCCAGCTGCATGGGGCACGGCGGTTAATGTTCAGGCCATGGTATTTGGCAATATGGGTGATGATTGCGCGACAGGCGTTGCTTTTACCCGCGATCCATCAACAGGTGAAAACACTTTTTATGGTGAATTTCTGATTAATGCGCAGGGCGAAGATGTTGTTGCGGGTATCCGCACACCATTACCACTGACCACCAAAGCCCGTCTTCATGGTGGCGGCGATGAAGCGTCGATGCAGGAAGCCATGCCTGAGGTATTTGATCAGCTTGACGCTGTGCGTACCAGGCTTGAGGCGCATTATTGCGATATGCAGGATCTGGAATTTACTGTCCAGCAGGGTCGGCTCTATATGCTCCAGACGCGAAGCGGTAAACGTACTGCCGAGGCAGCAATCCGCATGGCTGTTGAAATGGCTGATGAAGGGTTGATTTCAAAAGATGAAGCCATTTGTCGGGTTGATCCGCTGGCGCTTGACCAGTTGTTGCATCCAACGCTTGATCCCGATGCTCAAAAGACATTACTGACACGTGGATTGCCAGCATCACCAGGCGCTGCCTGTGGGCAGATCGTTCTGAGTGCCGACAAGGCTGAGGAAATGGCGGCAAATGGGCACCAGGTCATTCTGGTTCGTCTGGAAACAAGCCCAGAAGATATTCATGGTATGCACGCGGCGGCAGGTATTCTGACCGCACGTGGCGGTATGACAAGCCATGCGGCTGTTGTGGCTCGTGGGATGGGGCGGCCATGCGTTTCAGGTAGTGGTGATTTGAGCTTTGACGAAGTAAGTGGCAAAATCTTTATTCTGAGTACCGAATTGTCCGAAGGTGACATTCTGACCATTGATGGCAGTAACGGTAATGTCTATCTTGGCGAGGTGGCAACGATTCAGCCACGTATGTCAGATGCCTTTGCTACGCTTATGGGCTGGGCAGATCAGGCACGGCGTATGCGCGTGCGTACTAACGCGGAAACCCCAGCAGATGCCCGCGTTGCGGTTGATTTCGGGGCAGAAGGTATCGGGCTTTGTCGTACCGAGCATATGTTCTTTGATAGTGACCGTATTATTGCCATGCGTGAAATGATTATGGCAGCGGATACTGATGGGCGCGAAACGGCGCTGGCAAAATTATTGCCGATGCAAAGACAGGATTTTGAATCTTTGTTTGAGATCATGGCAGGCTTGCCAGTGACGATCCGTTTGCTTGACCCGCCTTTGCATGAATTTCTGCCACATTCACAAGATGAGTTGGCCGAAGTTGCCAAAGCATCAGGCATCACGCCCGAAACCGCACGCCAACGCGCCATTAAACTGTCCGAGTCAAACCCCATGCTTGGCCATCGTGGATGTCGTCTGGCGGTGACCTATCCAGAAATCTGCCGGATGCAGGCACGTGCGGTATTTGAAGCGGCTTGTGCTATTGCCAAAAAGCTGGGGACAGCACCGATTCCTGAAATCATGGTGCCACTGGCTGCGACCGCGCGCGAGATTGCGCTTTGCAAGGCGGAAATCATCGCCGCCGCCACTGCGGTTATGGCCGAAACAGGTCAGAAAATCGAATATCTGATTGGTACGATGGTTGAATTGCCCCGCGCGGCTATTTGCGCTGGCGATCTTGCCGAGGAAGCGGAATTTTTCTCGTTTGGAACGAACGATCTGACGCAAACCGCCCTTGGGATCAGCCGCGATGATGCGGGGGCGTTTCTGCATTATTATGCCGAAGCCGAAATCTATCCGATTGATCCTTTTGTATCGATTGATCGCGATGGCGTTGGTGCGCTGGTGCGTCTTGGTGTTGAAAATGGTAAGGCCACCCGTCCTGATATCAAGCTGGGTATCTGCGGCGAGCATGGCGGTGATCCGGATTCGATCAGCTTTTTTGAAGAGGTCGGGCTAGACTATATTTCATGCTCACCGTTTCGCGTACCTGCCGCCCGTCTGGCCGCCGCACAGGCGCATATCAGGCAGAAAGACTAGCCTTTGAATACGGCCAAGCCATACCGACGTGAAAAACAAAAAAGCCGGCAATCCATAAGGATGCCGGCTTTAAATTTGGATTAAATTCGAAAAACTTTTTGAATTACTTGGTGCCAAGACCTGCAAAGCGCTTGTTAAAGCGGGCAACCTGACCACCTGAATCAACGATCCGGTGCTGACCTGTCCATGCTGGATGTGTCAGTGGGTCGATATCAAGCTTGATAACGTCACCTTCTTTGCCCATGGTCGAACGTGTCTTGCGCTCGGAACCATCGGTCATCACAACGGTGATTTCGTGGTAATCGGGATGAATTTCTTTTTTCATTATGCTCTCCTTAAAGCCTGACGCCGCCGCCAGGCTCTGGGTCTCGTCCGGTAACCGGATGTTAAATCTATGTGTCGGTGGACAGTCCTGTATAACAAGTCAATTGACGATGTGCAGGGCTGGTCTTTCAACAGTGCGGGTGGTATATCGCCTATGGCGTTGCAAAGCAAGCCCTTAACGAACACAACAGGTATTGTAATGACAAACCGTAATGTCGATGGTGTTTACACCGCTACCAAGGCCAATAGTGCCCAGGCAACGATGACAAGCGGGGAATTGTTACGGTTTTTCTGGCCATATCTGGCACCTCATAAAAAACGGATTATGCTGGCTATATTGTCATTATTCATGGTGGCAGGGGCATTGCTGTTCATGGGGCGGGGGCTGGCCTATCTGGTTGATGAAGGTCTTGGCAAGCAAGATCCAGCCTTGCTTGACCGTGCTGTCATGGCAACCAGTCTGATTGCGTTGGTGCTTGCCTTTGGAAGCTATTTGCGGACAACGATGGTTAACCAGATTGGTGAAATGGTGCTGGCCGATATTCGCCGTGCGGTGTTCGCCCATGTGACCAGATTATCGATCGGATGGTTTGAGACCGCCCGAACCGGAGATGTTCTGGCACGGATAACCAGTGATACCGCGACCGTGCAGATGGTAATGACATCAACATTGTCAATGGCCGCCCGCAATGTGATTCTGTTATTTGGCGGGCTGGTGATGGTGGTGCTTTCAAGCCCAAAAATGTCACTGGTTGTGCTGGTTGTTGTCCCGCTTGTGGTGGTGCCTCTGATTTTGCTGGGGCGGCGTTTGCGGGTGGCGTCACGGCTTGCCCAAGATCGGCTTGGTGATGTTTCGGTTGAAGCCGAAGAGGTGGTTAGCGCAATCCGTACCGTTCAGGCCTTTGGACGTGAGGCATTTGTGCGGGCGCATTTTGATAAGGCTGTTGATGATAGTCTTGATGCGGCCTTGTCACGGGTGCGTTTGCGCGGCCTGTTATCCGGTATTTTGATTTTTCTGGTCTTTAGTGGTATTTCGGCAATTCTGTGGATTGGGGGGCAGGATCTGTTGGCTGGCCGGATCAGTGCTGGTGACTTATCATCCTTTATTTTTTATGCCTTTCTGGTTGCGAGCTCGACTGGATTTTTATCCGAATTGGCTGGCGATCTGCAACGCGCGGCTGGCGCGGCGGATCGGATTGCCCAGCTTCTTATAACGGATGCCATTGTCCCTGAATTACCGAAAACACAAAAACTGGATAGCACACATCCGGTAGCGTGTCGTTTTGACAAGGTCTCATTTTCCTATCCGGCCACAGCTAGCCGATCTGCCATTGATAATGTCAGCTTTCATATCAATGCAGGTGAACGGGTTGCTTTGGTGGGGCCAAGCGGCGCTGGTAAATCGACTATGTTTCATTTGTTATTGCGTTTTTATGACCCATTTACAGGCGTGATTTCAATCGGTGATACAGATATTCGCTCAGTCAGCCTTGCTGATGTGCGCGCCCAGATTGGCTTGGTGCCGCAAGACCCAGCATTATTTTCTGCAACAATCCGCGAGAATCTGGCCTTTGGCCGCCCTGATGCCGATATGGATGCGATTATCGATGCGGCGAAAAAAGCGCAAGCGCATGATTTTATCATGGCGACCCCTGATGGGTATGATGCGATGGTTGGTGAAAAAGGTGTCCGGCTTTCGGGCGGCCAGAGACAGCGTGTTGCCATTGCACGCGCTATTCTGCGTAATCCCAAATTATTGCTGCTTGATGAGGCAACTAGCGCCTTGGATGCGCAATCAGAAGCCGCGGTGCAAGGCGCGCTGGAGAATTTGATGCATGAGCGCACATCATTGGTGATCGCGCACCGTCTGGCCACTGTTGTGCGGGCAGATCGTATTCTGCTGCTTGATCAGGGACGTATCATCGCCGAAGGCACGCATGAAATGTTGATGGTTGAGTCAAGCCTGTATCGGACATTGGCTGATCTTCAGTTTTCAGTGCCAAGAGCTATCTAAAATATTAATTATCAGGTGATGTGAAATGGCCAATCAGGCCAGTTTCAAGATCGTAATCATTTGCTGCAAAATGACCAGTTGTGCCCGTTGCCCGTGTGCCATTGACCGCCCCTTTTATCGAGGCATTCCAGCTGTATATATCGCCGCCATCAATCTGGAATTGTATTTTTGCATCTTTGCTGCTGAACAAATTGTTGCTGGCTGGCGGTATGGTGAAATCAAGTGTCCCGTCAAAGCGGCTTTGGGAGCTATTGGTCAGTGATATTGATTTTAAGGCGCCTTTTTGAACCGGAAAATCAAGCACCAGATTACCGATGCCACTCCATTTTACAGGTGCTTCGTCTCCGGGGCAAATACATGCCACTTTAACATCAACTGATAAAGAAACAGCACGATCAGGCGTGTGGTCGATTAACTGGACAGGGTATATGTCTTTAAAAAATTCCATCACATATAAATCTTCTTCAATCCATGCGAATATATCATTGTCGTCATCAATTAATGATGTTGTCAGAACGCTTTGCTGGTCAATATCGCCAAATTCGTAAAGCGCGCTCACCAAAAGAACATGCGCATCGATTGCGAGAGGTGGCAGCGCATGTTTGTCGGGTAGTGGCGCCATTATGTCTATCGGTTCTAGGACAAATTGCGTGTGATCGAAATGTGGATGCTCGTCTTCAAATCGAATATCAGGGGATGGATGTTTACAGCGCAAAAGCAACTCTGAGCGCGGCGACAGGGTCTCGGCAGTGTTATCGCACGTAGCCGCTGTCGCCGTATTTGCGAACCCATACAAGCCAGTCAGAAGTAACAGACAACAGCCTGAAAATAGCTGGACAACCTTTATGGTTTGGCGCGCTAAATTTCGACTTGTAACTTTAAATGCATAGATATCCGACTTTGGCTGATCAAATGGCCAAATCATAATCATACAAAAGAATAGTCTATTTAGGCAGGAACGGCAATTGCACGATCATTACTTTGCCGAAACTCTTTGCGTGATTTTCAGCTCAATACGTCGGTTTTTCTGGCGTGCTTCTTCACTGTCTTTGTCAATCAGGGGTTGATGTTCGCCATATCCGGTTGCCGCTAGACGGTTAGCGGGAAGCCCTTGTGATATCAGAAACCGCACCACAGATAGCGCACGTTCGGTCGAAAGATCCCAATTATCGGCATAGCGTCCAGCCCGAATTGGAATATCGTCCGTGTGACCATCCACCTGAAGAACCCAGTTAATGTCATCGGGTATTTCGCGGGCAATTTCGGCCAAAGCAACGGCAAGTTTGGTCATTTGTTCGCGGCCACTATCGCCAATATCTGCCTGACCGGCGGCAAACAGAACCTCTGACTGGAATACAAAACGATCACCAACAATCTGCACGTCATTACGGCCTTTGAGAATGTCACGAAGTCGCCCAAAGAATTCGGATCGGAAGCGTTGTAATTCCTGTACCCGACTTGCCAGCGCATTGTTAAGGGACTTGCCAAGATTGGCGATGGCGATTTTATCTTTGGTGGCTTGTGCTTCTTTTTCAGCCAGTAAATTTTGCAAACTTTCCAACTGTGATTTCAATGCCGCCAGCGCATTTGTCATCTGTGCAATTTCGGCGCGCGACGCATTGGTTTCAGCCTTGAGGGTCTCGATAGTCTGGCTGTCTGTTTTGGCGCGCGTATCTGCGATAGCAAGCGTACCTTCGACGATGTGAAGTCGCTCGTCACGTTCAGCCAGATTCTTTTGGGCGTCACTAAGGGCGGTTTCGGTGTCAGACTGTAACAGCATCAAACGGTCAATTTCAGCGTTTCGCGCCTCAAGGTCACTTGTCAGAATAGCAAGCTGGGAATTTATCTTGTCATTTTCGGCGTTACTTAGCGCAAGTTGATTGTTAATCTGGGCAAGGTTAGCGGCTAGATCAGCGCTGGCGTTACGCTCAAGATTCAATAGTTCGGTTAGGCTGGCAAGTTGCTGGCGCATGGCGCTTAATGTGTCATCCTGACCAGATACGCGATAAGCAAGATTAACCTGAATCAGGACGAACACCATCAGCACAAAAATAATGACCATCAATAGCGTCGCCAGTGCATCTACGAACCCAGGCCAGGTGTAGTTTTCAACGCGCCGTGAACCAGTTGTGCGGGATAACGCCATGGTTTATTTGGATCCTGAGCCAGACGATTTTGCCGACAGCATGGCACCGATTGAACTTGATAATCCGCGCAATTCTGATGCAACAACATCGGTTTGCCGATTGCGGTCATTACGAAGATCGTCTGATAGTTGCGTAATATTTGTATTTAACTGCACCAGATGGTCACGCAAGCGGCGATCATCGGCCAGCATTTCCGCAAGGCTGGCCATATTTGTGTTGAGCCTTGATACTTGATCCAGCAGATGTTCACGATTGTCTTCCCCTTTGGCGATGGCCTGAGACAGGGACAAAAGCGCGCGCGCTGCTTCTTCACTCATGCCATGAGCAAGCGGGCTAAGAGATTGAGGTTGACCAGCCTGTACCGGACTATTGTCGGTAAAGCGAGCAAAGGCCGAAAGCCAGTCTTCAAGTTCATTGAAAAACCGTCCCATGGCCTGACCAAGTTGCAGATCAAGAAAGCCAAGAATAAGCGAACCAGCAAGGCCAAAAAGTGAAGACGAAAAGGCTGTGGACATGCCCGACAAAGGGGCGTCAAGACCAGTGCGAAGCTGGCTCATCATGGCGGTAAAATCGCTGTTATTGGCATCAATCGAATTAACCACGCCACCAACCGCACCGATGGTTTGCAAAAGCCCCCAGAAGGTGCCAAGAAGCCCAAGGAAAACCAGCAAACCGATCATATAGCGGGAAATTTCCCGTCCTTCATCAAGACGTGCTGCGACACCATCAAGCACCGAGCGCATGGATAATGCAGATAGTTGTGTATCCTGCCGCGAGTCAGCCAGCATGGCATAGACGGTGGCTAACAAAACAGGGCGCGCACCAGGCGGGTCAAGCTGGCTTGTTTCTTGTACCGCTGTAATCCATTTGCGTTCTGGGACAAGACGCAAATTCTGCCGGATGATGTAGGCAATACCCAACGCCAAGGCCAGTAAAATCATCCCATTCAAAGCCGCATTGCCAAGAAAGGCGTCAGTAAGCGGGGCATGTAACAGAACGGCAATTATACCAACCGCCACTAAAAACAAAAACATGCGAACAAGGTAACGTCGTGGATCGGTGATCATTGTCCTATCTCCTATGCCTAGTTGGGCGTTTTTTGGAAATGCCAGCACAACTATAAACAAAAGAATGGCAGGAATATGGTAACACGCCAACCCCTGCTAACAGGATTTGTCAGGGTTGTGTTTCAGCTGCGTTGATAATATGGTGCTATGGCTATCGCTAATTGGTTGCTAGGCGCGCAGGGTTTTCAAAAGCTCGGCATGTAAAGTTGGATTGGCGGTAACAACATCACCTGTTTCGAGAGCCTTGTCACGCGAGGCAAAGTCCGACACGAAACCACCCGCTTCACGCACAATCAGAAAACCAGCAGCTATATCCCATATTTGCAGACCATGTTCCCAGAAACCATCAAGTCGGCCAGCCGCAACCCATGCCATATCAAGCGCTGCTGAACCATAGCGGCGAATACCGGCACAGCGAGGCATCACATTGCTAAGTTCCTGAATGAATTGCTTATGATCGTCTTCTGTGCCTCGGCCAAGAAAGGGAATGCCTGTCCCAAAAAGCGATTCAGACATGTGCCGCCGACCGGAAACCCGAAGCCGACGTTCGTTCAAATAAGCGCCTTGTCCACGTTCGGCATAGAATAATTCATTCCTAATGGGATCATAGACTGACCCAGCGGTAATGATGCCTTTGTCCATTACGGCAATCGAAATGGCAAATTGGGGAATGCCATGCAGGAAATTCGTGGTGCCATCAAGCGGGTCAACAATCCAGATAGGCGCATCACTATCTGCGCCAGACGTTTCGCCGCTTTCTTCCATTAAAAACCCCCAATCAGGGCGCGCTTTGTGAAGTTCAGCTTTGATAACACGTTCCGCATTGGTATCGGCACGTGAAACAAAATCGGCTGGCCCTTTACGGCTTACCTGTAAATTTTCAGTTTCGCCAAAATCGCGTAACATGCCTCGTGAAGCGGCGGTGGATGCTTTTTGCATCACATTGATTAATGCGGAACGCGTTGCCATAAAAAGGTCCTGTCAGATAACATCTTCGGTGTGGTAATAAAGATTAAACCCGTTCTAGCAGAAATGGATTTTTTCTCTATCAATTTGTTTTATGTCTTGGGTATCGAATACAAAGCTTCCAACAGTTTTAACCGCCGTTGGAAAATGGCCTAATTTTTTGCGCGTTCGACATAAGTCGCATCTTCTGGACGAACAACAATGCGGGTGCCTGTTTCAATATGTGGTGGCACCATAACCCGAACACCATTTTCTAGCACAGCTGGCTTGTAGGAAGATGAAGCGGTCTGACCTTTGACAACAGCGTCAGCCTCAACAACTTCCATGGCAACCGTATCAGGCAAGGACACCGAAATAGGATCGCCTTCGTAGCTTTCCATAGTTACGGTCATGCCATCCTGCAAAAAGGCAGCGCGGTCACCAACCATGCTGTTTGAGATGCTGATCTGTTCAAAGCTGACCGAATGCATGAACACTAGATTATCGCCTTCATCATATAAAAAGGTACATTCAGCTTCGTCAAGAATGACACGCTCGACTGTTTCAGACGACCGGAAACGTTCGTTCAATTTGGTGCCATCGCGAATATCACGAAGTTCTATCTGGGCAAAGGCACCACCTTTGCCAGGCTTTACATGCGCGACTTTGACAGCAGTCCATAGACGGCCATTATGTTCGATCACATTGCCGGGCTTTACAGCATTTCCATTCAATTTCATTCGGGTCTCCTAATATCGTCTTTTGCATGTCTCAAGATAAAGTGTTGCCGATCAATGCTGCATTATCCAGCATCCGGCAAGAAAAGCCCCATTCATTATCATACCACGCCAGAACGCGCACTAGCCGATTATTTAAAACACTGGTTTGTTCAAGATCAGCGATCGAAGAATGCGGGTCATGATTGAAATCAACCGACACAAGCGGGCGCTCATTAATTCCCAGAACCCCCTTCATTGATCCGTTCGCAGCTGTTTTGAGCAGATCGTTAACCTCTTCGGTGCTGGTATCGCGCGATGACATAATGGTCAGGTCAATCACCGATACATTGGCAGTGGGTACACGAATAGCCGATCCATTCATCTTGCCTTTCAATTCGGGAAGAACCTCGCCAACAGCGGATGTGGCGCCAGTTGATGTCGGGATCATTGATAGCCCTGCCGCCCGCGCACGGCGCAAGTCTTTATGGCTGGCATCCAGAACTGCCTGATCACCTGTATAGGCGTGAATTGTCGTCATGTAGCCAGCTTCGATACCAAGCCCATCAGACAATATCTTGGCAACAGGCGCTAGCCCGTTAGTTGTGCATGACGCGTTTGACAGAATAACGGAATCTGAACGTAGTTGATCGTGATTGACGCCATAAACAATGGTTTGGTCAGCTGTTCTGCATGGCGCAGAGATCAATATTTTTTTGGCACCTGCATCAAGATGTAGCGAAGATTTGTCACGATCATTAAATTTGCCTGAACATTCAAGCACGACATCAATATCTAGTTCCTTATGCGGAATATCAGCCGGATTGCGGTGGCGTGTCATATGAATCTTGCCACGTCCAATATCCAGCCAGTCATCCCCATATGAAACGCCAGTCTTCGAACGGCCATGAACCGAGTCATATTCATAAAGATGCGCCGATGTTTCAACTGGCCCAGGGCTGTTTATCAGCACCACTTCAATGTCGTTGCGGGCACTTTCTTGCAAAGCGCGCAGGGTCATGCGCCCAATACGGCCAAAGCCGCTGATTGCCAAACGTAATGTCAAAATCAAGCTCCTGTTATAAGCGTGAATGTAAATCCATTCCGGTTGGGGGATTTTGTGCCATTTAGGCGGTGTTTGGTCTTTTGTCCGGAAGTCGTTTATTTAATTAATATTTTTGCCTTCTCGACCACAGCATCACTGGTAATGCCAAAATGCGCATATAAATCGTTGATCGGTGCGGACGCACCAAAGCTGTCCATGCCAATAAAACCATCACCTTCGGATAGCAACCGATCCCAGCTTTGCCGCATGCCTGCCTCAATGACAATCCGTGGGCTAGTGCCCAGAACCGCATTACGGTAATCACTATCCTGCATCCAGAAAAGCTCAAGACATGGCGCCGATACAACAGCGGTGGTAATGCCCGCGCTTGCAAGCTTGCTTTGGGCGTCTATTGCGACACCAACCTCGGAACCTGAAGCAATCAAGGTAACCGCACGGTCTGCCTCAGAATCACCTACCACATAGGCGCCAAGAGCTGTTTTATTTTCAGTCATATCGTTATGGCGGAATTGTGCCATGCCCTGTCGGCTAAGCGCCAGAATTGATGGTGCCGTTGTCGATGCAAGCGCACATTGCCAAGCTTCGGCAGTTTCGACAACATCGCCAGGCCGGAATACCAGAAGGTTAGGTATCACGCGCAAAGCAGATAGATGCTCGACAGGTTGATGCGTTGGGCCATCCTCGCCAAGACCAATAGAATCATGCGTCATGACGTAAATGACACGCTGTTTCATGAGTGCCGACAGGCGAATCGATGGCCGACAATAATCGGTAAAGACCATAAAAGTGCCGCCATAGGGTATCGTACCACCATGCAAGGCGATGCCATTCATCGCCGCGGCCATGCCATGCTCGCGCACGCCATAATGTATATAATTGCCAGCATAATTGCCGCGATCATCTCCGGGGCGTCCTTGGCCGAAAATTTCATGGGCGGCGACACGGGTATTGTTTGATCCAGTCAGATCGGCTGAACCGCCAAATAATATTGGGCAAGCTGGCATGATCGCTTCGATTGCTTTTTGACTTGCTACACGCGTTGCCAGTTTCTGTGGCTCAGCTGCATAGGCATTTTTTAATTGCATAACTGCATTATTGATTTCGGAACCGAAGTCACCTGCCATTGCCGCATCAAAGGCGACGGCGGATGATGATGCCGCATGTCGGCTTTGCCAGGCATCACGTTCAGCGCGGCCACGGCGACCAGCTTCGCGCCAATCAGACAGAATATCATCTGGCACAACAAACGGGTCATGCGGCCAACCAAGCGCTTTGCGGGCACCGGCAATTTCATCAGTGCCAAGCGGCGCACCATGAACTCCAGCTGTGCCTGCTTTTGTGGGGGCACCAAAGCCAATGGTTGTTTTACAACGGATAATCGTTGGCTGACTTGCATGTGCCTTGGCTGATGCAAGGGCTGACGACACCGCCGCCATATCATGACCATCCACGCTGAGCACTTGCCATCCATAGGCTTCAAAACGTTTGGATATGTCATCTGACACAGCCAGATCGGTACTGCCATCAATCGAAATACTGTTATCGTCAAATAGGACTATCAGCTTGCCAAGACCAAAATGGCCGGCAATCGATGCTGCCTCGTGGCTGATGCCTTCCATAAGACAGCCGTCGCCCGCAATGACATAAGTATGATGATTAACAAGATCACCGCCATAGCGTGCGGCAAGATGTTGTTCAGCCATTGCCATGCCAACCGCATTGGCAATGCCCTGACCAAGTGGACCCGTGGTTGTTTCAATTCCCGTTGCATGTCCAAATTCCGGATGACCTGCTGTGCGTGATCCTAACTGACGAAAGTTACGGACTTCATCCATCGTCATGTCTTCGTATCCAGTCAGATGAAGCAACGCGTAGATGAGCATTGATCCATGTCCTGCCGATAGCACAAACCGGTCACGATCAGGCCAATGTGGGTCACTAGCGTCAAATTTCAGATGCTCGTCAAACAGAACAGTGGCGGCATCAGCCATGCCCATGGGCATGCCGGGATGCCCTGATTTTGCGGCTTCTACAGCGTCCATCGACAAAGCCCGGATGGCATTAGCCATATTCTGTTTTGATGGTGCATTCGTCATGTCGAACCCCTTGGTTTGTGTGCCGATGAGACCACGCGCGCTCATGATCAAACTATTTTGATAGACTGTATCAGAAATTATCGGGCAATTTGCATTTCTATATCAGTTTCGTCAATGCGACATTCATCGCATGGCGCATTATATCAGCAATTTTTTTCTTCAAATTGGGTGGCCGCGCTTATTCAGTTTCGTCGCTTTTGTCGTTTAATGCTAAAATGAGGGTTTATTTCAATTGCATCTTGGTGCAAGCTTTATCTGATAACTTATTATGAATAAGACAGAATATCATTTTTAGCTAATAGAACATTGTAAGCTTATTTAATGTTTTTGTTAGGCTAATGAAATGATTTTGTTTGGGATTTTGAAATAGATGACACGACTCGAAGATGCCTTAACTCAATTCGAAAATGCTGTTTCAAACTTGGAAACATCTGTAGAATCGATTCGAGAATCAGCAAGCAATGCGAAAATGATGAATACGGATTCGGCGTCAATGTCTGAGACATTTCAAAATGAGCTTCGTGCTGTTGAAACCAAACTTGATCAGGCGGTCGCCATAATCAGCGAATTTTCTGGTGGTGCGGCACCACAAGACAAAGTGACAGAAACCAAATGACAAGTTCGGTAGTAACGATCCGCCTGAATGGTAAGCCATACCAAATCGGGTGTGACGCGGGTGAAGAAGTGCATGTCACAAAGCTGGGTGCCGAAGTTGATTCGGTCATGCAATCGCTGGTCGATTCAATCGGCCAGATTGGTGAAGCGCGCTTGCTGGCGATGACAGCTTTGATTATCGCTGATCGTTCGGCGAATGGGACAGAAGCTGGTGCATCATCATCTGACGATGCCGGACAAGACGCCGAAGCTGCGGCGGTTGCACTGGAAAAAGC
Source organism: Candidatus Puniceispirillum sp. (assembly GCA_018668795.1). Taxonomy (GTDB): domain Bacteria; phylum Pseudomonadota; class Alphaproteobacteria; order Puniceispirillales; family Puniceispirillaceae; genus Puniceispirillum. The sequence continues at coordinate 15,620 of JABJBD010000012.1, forward strand.
GGCCGCCCGGCTGACAGAGCTTGCATCTAGGCTAACAACACCTTAAATCAACAGGGCGCGGCGACTGTATTTTCGCGTTTGGTTTTTCAATCCCTGGGGCCATAAATTTCTCTCGGGAGCTGTCTCTGGCTGAGCCGTGGTTCAGCTATTCGCGGTGCCCACCTGTTAATCAGGTCACAGAGGATGTTTACACTGACGGTTAGCGTGGTCGCCGCCACTTAATCTATTGCAGAAAGTTTGACATGACGTCCACAAACGAATCGGCTGACCCTGCAGACCAAAAGCAGGCGCTTCGCCGCGCCGCTACACAAACCCGCAAGCTTCTTTTTGCACAGCATACCCAAGCAGATGCGTCTGTCGCAACGCATGCCGAAGCGCTGTTGGAACGATTTGGCAAGGGTATATATGCTGCCTATTTACCTATTCGAAGTGAATTGTCGCCTTTGCCGTTGGTCGCCCGTCTAGCCGAATCATCTGTGCAAACAGCGATGCCGATTACACCTGCACCTGGTAATCCGCTGGATTTCAGATTATGGGCCCCTGGCGACAAGCTGGATGATGGTCCTTATGATACGAAACAGCCATCAGCCACTGCGCCTACCTGTGTGCCAGATATCATTTTGGCACCAATGCTTGCATTTGATGCTGCATGTTGGCGTCTTGGTTATGGCGGTGGCTTTTATGATCGTTCGATTGGCGGATTGCGCAAAGCTGGCCGCACTGTCGTGGCCATTGGTATCGCCTTTTCTGGACAGCAGGTCGAACATGTACCAACGGGTCCCTATGATATGGCACTTGATGCTGTTTTAACCCCAGACGGATTGATAATGTCGTCGTAAATTTGCGGCTGACGCGTGATAGGAGTTTGCCCATATGAGGGTTCTTTTTTTAGGTGATATTGTGGGGCGATCAGCGCGCCAAGCTGTGATTGATGCGATGCCGATATTGCGCGAAAATTTGTCACTAGATTTCATTGTCGTAAATTGTGAAAATGCTGCAGGCGGGTTTGGCATTACACCCGCAATTTGTGATGTTCTGTTTGACGCTGGTGCTGATGTGCTGACAACGGGAAATCATGTTTGGGACAAACGCGAAATTATTGATTATATCGCCAATGAACCGCGTTTGTTGCGCCCGATTAATATGGCAGAAGGTTCCCCAGGGGCTGGCATTGCCATTGTTACAAATGATGCTGGTACCCGCTTATGCGTTATCAATGTCATGACCAATTTATTTATGGCACCAAATGATCCTGCCTTTTTGGCACTTGATGATAGTCTGGTGCGCAACAAGCTGGGGCGTGATGCGGATTTCATCCTTGTCGATGCGCATGGTGAAGCCACGTCGGAAAAGATGGCGCTTGGGAATCTTGCTGATGGTCGTGCGTCTATGCTGGTTGGCACGCATACACATGTCCCAACAGCTGATCATCATATTTTGCCAGGTGGCACTGCCTATCAAACTGATGCGGGCATGTGCGGCGATTATAACAGCGTGATTGGCATGGAAAAACAGGCAGCAACTGACCGGTTTATGGGCCGTGGGAATCCTCGTCTTTCGGTGGCACTTGGCGCCCCGACATTGTGCGGACTTGTCGTTGAAAGTGATGAAACTGGTCTGGCTATTTCGGTGGCACCTTTGCGTATGGGGGGGCATTTATCGATGACCGCGGGCACCGACATAATCGGACGTGCATAGTTTTGGTCACTAGCGGCTAGGCGTTCTGCCTTGCGTCTGCTATATGAGATAGTAGATAAAGTTAACGGCATAAACCAGAAGTTAGAAACCATGGCAGGCCACTCCAAATTCAAAAATATCCAGCACCGCAAAGGTGCGCAGGACAAAAAACGCGCCAAGATTTTTGGTCGTCTCATCAAGGAACTGACCGTTGCGGCACGTAGCAGTACGGATCCTGACTCAAATCCTCGGCTTAGGACTGCCTTGGCAGCCGCGCGTGCGGCGAATATGCCAAAGGATAATATCGAACGTGTGCTTAAGCGCGCCGAGGGCGGCGAGGGCGAAAGCTACGATGAAATCCGCTATGAGGGCTATGGCCCTGGTGGTACAGCATTGATTGTCGATGCGATGACCGATAATCGCAATCGCACGGCGTCGGAAGTGCGATCGGCTTTCACAAAGTATGGCGGTTCGCTGGGTGAAACAGGTTCGGTAAGCTTTATGTTTGATCGGGTTGGCCAGCTGATTTTCCCTGCGGATGTTGCTAGCGCTGATGATATGTTCGAAGCGGCACTTGAAGCGGGTGCTGATAATGTTGAGTCCGACGATACAAGTCATGAAGTTACCTGCGCGCCTGAGGATTTCAACAATTTGCGCGAAGCTATGGAAAATGCTTTTGGCGCTCCTGAAGAAGCTGGCTTGATCTGGAAGCCGCAAAATACCATTGAGGTGAACGAAGCTCAGGCATCTACTTTGCTCAAATTGCTTGATGTATTGGACGACAATGATGATGTGCAGAATGTATCGTCCAATTTCGATATATCCGACGACATTCTGGCCTCACTAACCTAAGGCTGGCGGTGATGCGCGTTCTTGGCATTGATCCCGGATTGCGCGCCACCGGATGGGGCGTCATTGATGTTGCAGGCGGACGGCTGTCACATATAGCCAATGGTGTTATTAAACCTTCCCCCACTTTACCTGATACACAACGTCTTTGCCGGATTGCCGATGATCTTTTGGCGGTGATTGAAGCGCATAGGCCAACGCGTGCGGCCATTGAAGAAATCTTTGTTGCCAAGTCGGCAAAGTCTGCACTCAGGCTTGGCATGGCGCGGGGGGTGGCGATCATGATCTGTGGTCAGACTGGGCTTGAAGTGCATGAGCTAGCTGCCCGCCTTGTGAAAAAATCGATTACCGGCACGGGTACTGCCGATAAAATACAAATTCAGGATATGGTTTCGCGCTTGCTTGGGGTAACGCCAGCTAATGCTGATGCGGCAGACGCGCTGGCGATTGCCATAGCCGCCAGCAATGGTGCGGGATTGGGCATTGCCGATGATGCTGGCAAAGCGGCGTCTGTGCGTGTAGGTTCGACAGGTAATGCGGACGCCAAAAACGGTCTGTCACAAGCTATAGCGGCGGCGTTGGCACGCGACGCACAGGATAATGAGGGTAATCCATGATTGCGCAGCTTCGCGGCATCTTATCTCATACAGCTGACTCGCACGCCATCATTGATGTTCAGGGCGTTGGCTATCTGGTCAATATTTCAGGGCGAACGCAAGGTCAACTTGCCGCACAGGATGGTGCGATTACTGTTCTGACCGAAATGATCGTCCGCGAAGACAGTATGACGCTTTATGGTTTTCATGACGCGTCCGAACGCGATGCTTTCCGACTATTGATAACGGTTCAAGGCGTTGGGGCGAAAGCGGCAATGGCGATCTTGTCAGTATTGTCGCCAGCCGATCTGAGCAGTGCCATTATGGCTGGTGATAAGGCAATGGTGGCACGTGCCGATGGTGTTGGTCCCAAAATTGCCCAGCGTGTTGTGAACGAACTGGCTGAAAAGATTGGCCGGTTTCCGTCGCTTGGTGATGGTCTTGCTGTCAGTGTATCTGGCAATGCTGGCGTTACGGATTCGCCAGTTGCAAGCGCTATGGGTGATGCTTTGTCAGCTTTGGTTAATCTGGGATACGGACGAAGCGAGGCACATGCAGCGTTGCTGCGGGTTCAGCAAGCTGGTGAAGCGGATGATTTGTCAGGATTAATCGCTGCCGCCTTGCGCGAAATCGGGAGCTAGAGACGCTTAGATGAACGAAGATGAACGCCTTGTGAATCCAGATCATGTCGAACGCGGCGATAATGCATTGCGGCCAACATCGCTTGGCGAATTTATTGGTCAAGGCAATGGTCGGCACAATCTGGAAACCTTTATCCATGCGGCGCGTGACCGTGGTGATGCGATGGATCATACCTTGCTTCATGGTCCGCCGGGACTAGGCAAGACAACCTTGGCTCAGATTGTATCATCAGAACTTGGTGTCGGGTTTCGCGGCACATCAGGGCCAGTGATTGCACGGGCAGGTGATCTGGCGGCATTGCTTACGAATTTGCGACCACGTGATGTTTTGTTTATTGACGAAATTCACCGTCTTGCACCTGTGGTTGAAGAAGTCTTGTACCCCGCCATGGAAGATTTTCAGCTTGATCTGATTATTGGTGAGGGGCCGTCGGCACGTTCGGTACGGATTGATTTGCCGCCCTTTACGCTTGTTGGGGCAACAACAAGGTCTGGTTTGCTGACAACGCCGTTGCGTGACCGCTTTGGTATCCAGATGCGGATGCAATTTTACACGCGTGATGAGCTGGCGATGATTCTACACCGGCAAGCGATAAAGCTAGGTCTTGATCTGGCGGCTGATGGTGCCAGCGAGATTGCTGGTCGGGCACGCGGAACCCCCCGTGTGGCGGGACGCCTGTTGCGGCGGG
>JABJBD010000011.1 GCA_018668795.1 Candidatus Puniceispirillum sp.
CGAGGTAAAAAATATGATGAACGAAAACGACATCAAAATGACCGTAGGTGAATTACAACGTGTAGCGGCCTAATTTGCCGATGTTGCGGCACTGCTTTGCATCCGCATTAAGACCCTACCAAGGGCCACTGGCCATAAGTTGATTACAAAATTTGGCCAGTGCTGAAAGGCCCCGCTTATATGTGGGGTCTTTGTCTTTGCGCATATTGTCAGATAGCTAGCCTGTGAATACCTAACCCCTAGCCCACAAACGGGTCGCGCATCAGGATCGTATCGTCGCGTTCGGGGCTGGTCGATACCAAGGTTACGGGCGTGCGGGTCAGTTCTTCCAGACGGCGGATATATTTGACCGCATTCGCTGGCAGGCTTGCCCAATCGCGGGCACCTTGTGTGCTTTCATGCCAGCCGGGCATTTCCTCGTAAATTGGGGTACAGGTAGTTTGTGCGCCCGCATCGGCGGGGAAATGATCCAGCTCGATAACACTGCCATCGGCTTGTTCCAGCTTATAGCCAACACAGATTTTCAACACATCGAACCCGTCCAGCACATCCAGCTTGGTCAAGGCCATGCCGGTAATGCCTGCCACGGCATTTGCCTGACGCACCATGACCGCATCGAACCAGCCACAACGACGTTTGCGCCCTGTCACGGTGCCAAATTCGCGGCCACGTTCGCCCATACGGGTGCCATCATCGCCAAAATCTTCGGTAGGAAAGGGGCCACTGCCCACACGGGTTGTATAGGCCTTGGTAATGCCCAGAACGAAACCAATGCTGGTCGGTCCGGTGCCAGAGCCAGTCGCCGCCTGTCCCGCTACGGTATTGCTGGAGGTCACAAAGGGATAGGTGCCATGATCGATATCAAGCATGACGCCTTGCGCGCCTTCAAACAGAACCTTCTGGCCTTTATCGCGCGCCTGTTCCAGTGCGCGCCAGCTTTGTCCGGCATAGGCCATGATCGCATCGCGCATCGCCAGCAGATCATCTTTCATCTGGCTGGCATCAACCAGATCATGTCCACCTGCGGCCAGCCAGACATTATGATGCATGGCCAAAGCGGTCAGCTTTTCAAGCAGGGTTTCTTCGCTGGCCAGATCGCCAAGTCGCACCGCACGGCGGGCGACTTTATCTTCATAGGCAGGGCCAATACCGCGACCCGTAGTGCCAATTTTGGCATCGCCGCGCATCACTTCACGCGCCGCATCAATCGCTTTATGAACCGGCAGGATCAGCGCCGCATTTTCCGATACGATCAGACTATCGGGGGATATTTCGGCACCTTGTGAACGCAGTAATTCGATTTCGGACAATAGATGCGCCGGATCGATCACCACACCATTGCCAATCACCGACAATTTGCCTGGCCGCACAATGCCCGATGGCAATAATGATAATTTATATTCAACCCCGTCGATAACCAACGTATGTCCGGCATTATGCCCACCCTGAAAGCGCACAACAACATCAGCGCGGCTGGACAGCCAATCAACGATCTTGCCTTTGCCTTCATCACCCCATTGGGCACCAATCACTGCAACATTTGACATTAGGTCATCCTTCAGGCTAAGCGCGACCTGACCCGCGCGAACTTCGATCATCTTTTGAATGGCAGGTACGCCCGCGACGATATGCCGGACTTTGCCAGCACCCTACATAACATTGCCTTGGCAAGCAGGGCAAGAATACAGGTGCGATTAGCTGTATTACGTGCCTGAATAATGTCTTTTGATAACCATGCGGGAGTGATTGATTGCTATTTTAGCCTATGTAACACGGCCTATTGTTGAAATTGCAAGGCATCAACGCGCACCACCTGTTTTAGCGCGCGTAAATCAGCAAGCATGCTGTTGGGTAACGCGCCATCGATTTCAACCAGCGCAACCGCTTCGCCGCCCACATCACGGCGTCCCAGATGGAAGGTCGCAATATTGACGCCATATTTACCGCATAAGGTGCCAAGATCACCAATAAATCCAGGTTTGTCATAATTGCGCAGATACAAAAGATGCGCGGGAAAGTCCGACTCAACAGCGATATGTTGCACCTCGACAATGCGTGCCTTGTCACCGCCAACCAGCGTGCCGGCAATCGTACGCGTGCCAGAAGCATGGTTGATCGTCACGCGTAGCAAGGTTTCATAATCGCACTGGCGGTCATGACGCACCGTTGAAACGGCGATTCCATTGGCGCTGGCCACCGCCGCGGCATTGACCATATTGACCGATTCCATGACCGGCCCCAGCAGACCTGCCAATGTGCTGGCGACAATTGGTTCCGGATTAAGTACCGCCGCCTTGCCATCAAGTTCAATCGATACTGACTGCAACCCCTGATTTTCAACCTGCCCCAGAAAGCTACCCAACTGGCGGCCAAGGGTCATATAAGGTTTTAGGATAGGCGCTTCTTCGGCGCTGACCGACGCCATGTTAAGCGCATTGGTCACGGCGCCCTTGACCAGAAAATCGGCCATCTGTTCGGCAACCTGCAACGCGACCTTTTCCTGCGCTTCGGTAGTGCTGGCACCCAGATGCGGCGTGGCCACCACATTTTCCATACCGAACAGGATATTATCCGTCGCTGGTTCACTTTCAAAAGCATCTAGTGCCGCGCCCGCAACATGCCCCGTCCCCAGTGCCGCCGCCAAAGCCATTTCATCGACCAGACCACCACGCGCGCAATTCACGATCCGTACGCCCTTTTTGGTCTTGTTCAACGCATCGGCACTGATGATATTGCGGGTGCCATCAGTCAGCGGCGTATGTAATGTGATGAAATCTGCCTGGACCAATAATTCAGCCAGCTCGACCTTTTCAATGCCCAGCCGCGTTGCGTTTTCGGGTGTCAGATAGGGATCATAGCCCATCACCCGCATTTTCAGCCCCTGCGCCCGGTCCGCCACAATCGCGCCGATATTGCCACAGCCGATAATGCCCAGCCGTTTACCAGTAATCTCGGTACCCATGAAGCGGGATTTTTCCCACTTGCCAGCCTGTGTCGATTCATTGGCAGCTGGAATCTGGCGTGCCAATGACAATATCATCGTAATCGCATGTTCGGCGGTGGTGACAGCATTACCAAATGGCGTGTTCATCACCACAACGCCGCGTTTGGTGGCTTCGGGAATATCAACATTATCAACACCGATACCGGCACGGCCAACAACTTTCAAATTCGGTGCGGCATCCAGAATATCTTTGGTCACCTTGGTCGCCGAGCGGATCGCCAAGCCGTCATAATCGCCAATGATTGCCGCCAGCTCATCCGGTGACAAGCCGGGCTTTACATCGACATCAACGCCGCGTTCGGTGAAAATATCCGCCGCGCGGGGGCTTAGTTTATCGCTTATCAATACTTTTGGCATGATCTGCCCTTTCATTCATCTTTATCTTATGTGCCAGCAAGCTGGCGTTCATCACTCATTCGTCTTGTTTGTTAATATTAGCTGGTTACGCCGCGTCGATATGGCGGGCGCGGACAGTCTCATATGCCCAATCCAGCCATGGCATCAACGCCGCTAAATCACTTGTTTCAACCGTGGCGCCTGCCCAGATGCGCAAACCGGATGGCGCATCTCGATACGCACCAATATCAAGCGCAACATCTTCTTCGGCCAATAACGTCTGAATGTCGGTGGTGATCGCTTTCTGCGTGGCGGCATCGGCATTCGCAAACCAGTCATCGCTGATCGATAATGTCACCGAGGTTGGCGACACAGTCGCTGGATTTTGTGCCAGAAACGCAAAATGTGACGTGGTTTTAATCCAGTCATCGATCACGGCAAAATTGGCATCAACACGGGCAATCAATCCCTCAAGTCCGCCTAATGATTCAGCCCATGTCAGCGCATCATGCACATCATCGATCACCAGCATTGACGGGGTATTGATCGTGGCACCATCAAACAGCGCCTTGTCGAATACGCCTTTTTTAGTCATCCGGAATAATTTCGGCATCGGCCATGGCGGGCTATAGCTCTCTAGCCGTTCGACCGCACGCGGCGACAGGATAATGACGCCATGCGCCCCCTCACCACCAAGCACCTTTTGAAAGCTGAATGTTGTTACATCCAGCTTATCCCACGGCAGATGCATGGCAAAACAG
>JABJBD010000010.1 GCA_018668795.1 Candidatus Puniceispirillum sp.
CAATGTCCAGATACTGGCAAAAGCCAGAATAAGTCCGCCAATAATAGCAGTTTTACGCAAGCGCATCATAGAATCTCATGCAAATCAAAGCTGGATTCCATGATGCCGTATTATTAGCGGGCTGTCACGCAGGTCATTATGATGTGGCATCTCTATCAGTTATCATGTGTTAGCGAAATTTTAACAATTGAGGGTGTATTCTTTGAGTTGCATAGTTTGGAGCGTTAATTGGAAGAAATTAGAAATAGTTGTAATCGTCGCAAAGTTAAGGCGTTGTATCATTTTACAAATGCAGAGAATTTACGTTCGATTTTCGAGGAGAATGGTCTTTTTGCACGAACGTCTTTTGATGAAAACAATATATCAGATGTGATTTTTGGTGATACAAGACGTATGGACAACTACTTAGACCGAATTTCAGTAAGTATATCGCATCCAAACATAGACGTTATGTGGGCTCAGCGTAAACATGTAAGGGGAGATCATGTGGTTATTCGGCTAGCCCCTGAAATTTTGTGGGAACTTGATTGTTTGTTTTTTTGTCATAACGCCGCAAGTGAAAACATTAAAGCGGTAAATTTTGATGTGTTATTCAGAACACCTAAATGCAAGTATCCAATGAGTAACCAAGCAGAGGTTATGGTAAAGGACCATATTCCGTTAGAATATTTTAAGAAACAAATTGTTGTTTACTCGTCTGAGATTAGGGAACGATTAAATGAGCGTTTGGGCATTCGGGAGTTTGAATTTTTATTTCAAGTCGATAAACACTTATTTATAAAACGCTGATCGTTCTTCTATAAATCATTCAAAATTCATCTAACCCAGCTAGAACTGGCGCTTGACCTGAAGGGTTGTATAGCCAGCTTTGGTGACTTTTTTGAAGGGATTGATATTGGCGGTGTTCGTTGGCGAGGTTTTTTGCTGTGCCACGATCAATGACCAGCCATTCTCATGGTCAAATGACACGGTATGTTCATGCGAAATGCCCCAGGCATCCTCATCAATATTCGTCGCCAGCTTATCTTCATAGGCGATTGACCAGCTATCGGGTTGCAAGTCGTCGCTGATGTAACCAAGGATGTTGGTGAGGTTGGCGCGCAGATAGAGTCCCGCCTCGTGGTCTTCGTTGCGCACCCGTAGTCGGTCTTCTGCCTCGGCGTTCCAGGCATCGCGCTCGATAAAGTCCCATTCGACATGCGCGCGTGCGGAAAAGGTGCGGCCAGAAAACAGGTAGATATAAGGCATCACCCGATAGGTCAGGCCATTTATCTCGTTGAAATCACGCTGCGACAATGTCAGCAATGTGCCTATTTCATGCTGGTCACCCTCGCCAAAGCGATAGCGAAGCCGTGTGCCGGCAGCTGAAATGTGATCGTTGTCTTTGGCTTTGTCTGGCACCTGACCATTGACAGTTTTGTTCTCGATCTTGGCTTGCTGGGCGCGGAAATAAAGAGTCGCATATGCAGACACATCATATTCGCCATATATAGATAGGGATTTTTGATCCTGTTCCGACGTTTCATCAAACAGATATTCGCCAACAACATAGCCGCCCGTAAATGACGGATCACGATATTCATCCATCACATCAGCCACGGTCGGGAGATTCACCATGGCCAGGGCAACTATTAGTGCGGCAGAAGATTTATAGCTCATTGAATTGTCTCATATGGTTAAATATAAGAAATCACTAATGTGGCTATTAATAATTAGGATCAATATCCTTTGCCCAGATGGCAGGGCTTTCTGGGTGTGTGATTTGGAAACAAATTTGTCTTTACAGATTAACTACCGCTTCAGATCAACCCAGCCTTTGAGGTTGTCGATGGCGATGTCTTCGATCACCTTCATGCCCGCCGCCGAGTCATTCAGGCAGGGGATATAGCTGAATTTTTCGCCGCCATGCTCGATAAATTCTTCATGCAGTTCGATGTCCAACTCATCCAGCGTTTCCAGACAATCAGCAACAAAACCAGGTGCCATGACCATGACATGTTTTTTGCCTTGTTTGGCCAGATCGACGACGCTGATGTCGGTATAGGGTTGTAGCCAAGGCTCGGACCCAAAGCGTGACTGAAAGGTGGCATGAAAGCTGTCATTATCCCATTTCAAGGCTTCTTTGAGAAGCCGCGCCGTTTTCATGCAATGGCAATGATAGGGATCGCCAGCCACAAAATAGCTTTTCGGAATGCCATGAAATGAAACAACCAGCGCATCAGGCTTGCCATGTTTTTTGACAGCGGCTTTGACGCTGGCGGCAAGCGCCTTGATATAGCCCGGATGATCGTGCCAAGGCGGGACAGTGCGCACAGCCGGTTGCCAGCGCTTATCCAGCGCCCATTTATATAATTCGTCATTTACGGTTGCCGTGGTCGAGGCCGCATATTGTGGGTAAAGCGGCATCAGCACAATGCGGCTACATCCGGCATCCTGTAATTTTTGTAATTGCCGATCAATAGCTGGCTGGCCATAGCGCATTGCATATTCGACAATCAGATTGTCGCTGTTAAAGGTTTTAGCGACATGTTCGGCCTGTAGGCGGGTGATTTTGCGTAACGGCGAGCCATCCGGATCATCCTTGAGCCAGATACGGTCATAGGCAGCGCCCGATTTTTTTGGCCGCACATTCAGGATGATACCATTGAGGATCACCCACCATAGCAGGCGTGGTACCTCGATAACGCGGCGGTCAGACAGAAACTGTTTGAGATAGCGACGCATCGATTTTTTATCAGTACCATCAGGAGTACCGAGATTGACCAGAAGCAAGCCAGTTCTGGCTTGCCCCGGAAAAATGGGATGATCGGCAGGGGTTTGATTTATCGGCATGGCGCACACTCATTAAACATCACGTCCATGATATGTAGGGACTTGATACCGCGGCGTCCAGCCTTTCGCGCGAAAAGACCCGTACTTAAGGTTTTGTCGGGTCAGCGACCTTGCGCAAATAGGGCTTTATCGTCTGCCAGCCATCGGGGAATAATGTCCAGGCTTCATCATCCGAAACAGATGGTACAATGATGACATCATCACCATGTTGCCAGTCGGCTGGTGTTGCCACTTTGTGCGTTGCTGTGAGTTGTAATGAGTCGATCGCACGAAG
>JABJBD010000009.1 GCA_018668795.1 Candidatus Puniceispirillum sp.
CGCGATGATTGCCCAGCGCCCTGACTGGTGCCTAAGCCGCCAGCGTGCATGGGGTGTGCCGCTGACGATTTATGTCAACAAGGCCACTGGTGAACCATTGCGTGATCAAAAGGTGCATGACCGGATTGTCGAAGCCATGCGTGTTGAAGGTGCAGATTGCTGGTTTGCATCGCCTGACGAACGGTTCCTTGGGAATGATTATGCGCTAGATGATTATGAAAAAGTAACCGACATTCTGGATGTCTGGTTTGACTCGGGATCAACACATGCCTTTGTGCTGGAAAATCGTGATGATCTGGATAGTCCGGCAGATTTATATCTTGAAGGTTCGGATCAACATCGTGGCTGGTTCCATTCATCTTTGCTGCAATCTTGCAGTACTCGTGGCAAGGCACCTTATAAAGGTGTGCTGACACATGGCTTTGTGCTTGATGAGCAGGGACGTAAAATGTCCAAATCGCTTGGCAATGTTGTTACACCGCAAAAGATTATGGAACAGAATGGTGCGGATATTCTGCGCCTTTGGGTGGTCAGTTCGGATTATTACAACGATCTTCGGATCGGCAATGAAATTATCCAGCGCATGACTGATAATTATCGCCGATTCCGTAATACATTGCGCTATCTTCTAGGTGCGCTTGATGGTTTTGATGATGCAGAGCGTGTTGATTACAGCGATATGCCTGATCTGGAGCGCTGGGTTCTTAACCGCCTTGCCGAGATTGATGCCAACATCCGCAAAATGACGGAAAATTACGATTTTCACGGCATTTTCACCGAGCTTCATACGCTCTGTAACAGCGATTTATCGGCGTTCTATTTTGAAATTCGAAAAGATCGGCTTTATTGTGATGATCCGCATTCTGTCGCACGGCGCGCTTGTCGGACAGTCATGGCCGAGATTTTTGACCGGCTTACAGCATGGCTGGCACCTATCCTGTGTTTCACGGCTGAAGAAGCCTGGCAGTCGCGGGTTGGCGATCCGGAAAATTCGGTACATCTGCGTAGCTATGATGCAGTGCCTGCCGAATGGCACAATGCGGACGTTGCAACCCGCTGGTCAGCTATCCGCAAAACACGTCAGGTGGTCATGAGCGCACTTGAAGCAGCCCGAAATGATGGAAAAATAGGATCCTCGCTTCAGGCGGCACCAATCGTTCATGTATCCGCTAAAATAGCTACTATTTTTGCTGATATGGATTGTGCAGCCTTGTTCATCACGTCAGATGCACAGGTGACAGACGCACCAGCACCGGCTGATGCTTTCCGTATGGATGGCATTGATGATGTCGCTATTGTCTTTGCAAAGGCCGATGGTGGCAAATGTGCACGTTGCTGGAAAATCTTACCTGATGTAACCACAGAAGATGGTATCTGTGGGCGTTGTGATGATGTGGTATCTTCATCCTGATGGATGGCCAGTTTGGTGCTAAGCGGATAACGAGGATATAATGCTGTCACAGCTTCACGCACGGCTGGCGACCCGTCCAACAATGTTGATTTTGGCGATTGCCCTTGTCATCATCGGGGCTGATCAATTGTCAAAACAATATATGCTTGACTGGATTTTTTTTCCGCCTGTCCGCATTGCTATTTTGCCGTTTTTGAATATGGTGCCGGTATGGAATAGCGGCATGAGCTTTGGATTATTAGCTGATGGTGGCATGATTGTCCGCTTTGGCTTGGCGGGGCTGGCAGTGGCAGTGGCTGGCTGGTTTTTATGGTCAGCATCGTCACTGACCCCTATCCAGCGGGTTGCTGGCGGTGCCATAGCTGGTGGCGCGATTGGAAATGCAATTGACAGGTTGCGTTTTGGGCAAGTTGTTGATTTTATAGACCTGCATGTAGCGGGTTGGCATTGGCCTGCTTTCAATGTTGCAGATGTAACGATTTCGATAGGCGCGTTTCTTTGGATCGTCAGCCTATTTTATGAACAGGAGAACAAAAAGACATGACTTTTGTGCTACGTTGCGAGAGCCGCTTTTTCGGGCTTATGATTGCAGCTTCGATGTTGATCGGCGTTGCTGGATGTTCCGACGTCCGCCGCGCTATTGGAACGGAAAAATCAACGCCTGATGAATTTCAGGTTGTTGTTCGCCCACCTTTGTCTTTGCCTCCTGGGTTTGCTGATCGTCCTGAAGATATTATTGAACAGGAACAAAGTAACCTTGCTGGTTTGAGCGCGACTGAAGCTGCCGCGTCCTCCTTTGGCGCGCCGGATAAGCAAACGACAGGTTATGATGCTATATTTGATTTTGCCGCGATCGTCCCTGACATCCGTACCAAAGTTGATGAAGAGACTTATGGTATTCAGCTTGAAAAGCGCTTGCCTATCCAGACTTTGTTTGGTGGGGTGCCTGATGTTGGACCCGTTCTCGATAAAATGGCCGAAGATATGCGTCTGCGCGAGACCATGCGCAACAACCAAATGCCAACTGATGGCGAAACGATGGGCATTGATCTGATAAGCGACACGCCCGTTCTGATCAAGTAGCGTGGTGATGATGACCCGTATCAGGCAGTTGCCAGAACGGCTCGTCAATCAGATAGCCGCGGGCGAGGTTGTTGAACGGCCTGCTAGCGCGCTCAAGGAATTGGTTGAAAATGCGCTGGATGCGAGTGCCCAGAAAATCAGCATTACGCTAAAGCGTGGCGGTATTGATGAAATCATCGTAACCGATGATGGATCAGGTATGTCGCTTGATGATATAAAACTGGCTGTTCGTCGTCATGCAACGTCAAAGCTACCAGATGATAATCTGGTGCATATCAAAGCACTTGGGTTCCGTGGTGAAGCACTTCCCTCGATTGGTGCCGTATCGCGACTATCAATCACCTCAATTTCTGCCGATATGGATCATGCATGGCGACTGGTTGTTGATGCAGGCCACGTGCATGAGCCGGAACCGGCGGCTTTGAAACAGGGAAGCATGATTGCTGTTAGCCAGCTTTTTAAGGCTGTGCCGGCGCGCCTCAAATTTCTCAAGACGGAACGTACCGAACAAGGCCAATGCATTGATATGGTCAAGCGTCTAGCTATGGCATGGCCAACGGTTGCCTTTGACCTCAGCAATGATGGTCGGACTTTGGTGAAGCTTGATGCCTGTTTGCCCGGGGCAGTCGGGCTAAAGCGTCGCCTGTCAGCAATTATGGGACAAATGTTCGCTGATGAAGCCGCCGAAATGGACGCGGCGCGTGATCGTATTTCCCTAACTGGACTTGTTGGCTTGCCAACAATGAATCGTCCCACAACCGGACATGTTTTTCTGTTTGTAAATGGCCGCCCGATCAATGACCGTTCCTTGCTTGGTGCGGTGCGGGCTGGTTATGGCGATACCTTGCCGCGTGGTCGTCACCCGATGTGCGCATTATTCATACATGTGCCAGCCGAAGATGTTGATGTGAATGTGCATCCGGCCAAGGCAGAAGTGCGTTTCAAGGATGCCGCGGCGGTGCGTGGTTTGCTTGTTGGGGGCATCAGGGCACGGCTTGAAGATGCTGGCATGCAGGCAACCGCCGAGGGCGGACAACAGGCATTGGCACGATTTGCATCCGAAGCCTCATCCCCGCCGTCATATTCTGGTGCTTCGACATCTGGTAAAATATCACGTGGCATCAGCCATGTGGCGTCGGGTCCGCGCGCGCATTATCAACCAGCACCGCCCGCGTCTGCGCATATGTGGCAAACCCCTGTTGATGCGCCGCCAGCAGCGCGCCAAATTGAAACGCATGAAACCGATGAAGCTACCCGCCTTAACCTGCTCGGGGCGGCCAAAGCCCAGCTTCACAAAACCTATATCGTTGCTGAAACCGAAGATGGTATCACCATTATCGACCAACATGCCGCCCATGAACGGCTGGTGATGGAACGGATGAAAGCGGCAATGGCCGAAAAAGGCGTGCCATCGCAAGCACTTTTGTTACCAGAAGTCATCAATATGCAGGACCATCATTGTGAGGTTGTCATTAACGCCGCCGACATGCTGGGTAAAATGGGACTGACTGTCGAGGCTTTTGGTATAGGTGCGGTGGTTGTCCGTGATGTGCCTGCCATGCTTGGGAATCCGAATGTCGTTCAGCTGGTTCAGGACATTGCCGAAGAGTTGGTTGAATTGGGCGATAGTACCAGCCTTGAAGATCGCCTGAATCATGTGCTTGCGACTGTGTCATGCCATGGTTCGGTGCGCGCTGGGCGTGTTTTGAATGGTGAAGAAATGAACGCACTTTTACGGGAAATGGAAGCCACCCCGCGTTCAGGGCAATGTAATCATGGTCGCCCGACTTGGGTAAGCCTTAGCTTGACTGAGATTGAAACGCTGTTTGGCCGTAAATAAGCTAACTGGCTATCGTCAGGAAGTGGAGGGCGGCTTTCCCATAGGCACGGCTTTCATGGCATGTCATATGGTGCTTTTGCATCAAATTCACATCAAGCGTTTCGGTTTTTGCCGTTTCAATGACGATCAGCGCATCTGGTACCAACGCATCGATATTTAGCATATGTGCCACCGCCAACAAACCGTCACCAGTGCCATAGGGCGCATCAGCAAATACCAGATTGGCTTTATCACCACGTATTCCGGTCAATGACAACGCATTTCCAGAAATAACCAAACAGCTATCTTGTCGTTTCAGGCGGGCGATATTGGCACGTATGACTGACACAGCCTTATGATCTTTTTCGACAAAGCAGGCGGTTTTAGCGCCGCGTGACAGGGCTTCCAGCCCTAACGCGCCCGTGCCGGAAAACAGATCAATTATGTGGGCGTCATGCAATATTTTACCATAGCTACCACCCGCCAGAATATTGAACAGATTCTCGCGCACACGATCAGCAGTTGGACGGGTTTTATCGCCGTCCAGATCGGCCAGTTTTGTGCCGCGATGACGGCCCCCGATTATGCGCATCTTTGCCTCGTTTATCGCCTTGTTGTGGCGCATTCGATTTACCCTGATGTCCACCAGTTGGCCGCTTCATTCCTGATTTTGCGCGCAGACGCGGTTTTGCGACGGCATGACCATCTTCCGCAGGATCAGTCAGGCCAAGTTGATCTGATAGCACGCGCCCCTTAATCTGCTCGACATCACCATCATTCATGTCACCTAGCTGAAAAGGCCCATAGGAAACCCGGATAAGGCGGCTAACCTTATGACCAAGATGTTCCATGATGCGTCGTACTTCGCGGTTTTTACCTTCACGAATCGCAACAGTCAGCCAGGCATTGCTTTGCATTTGCCGGTCAAGATTTGCGGCAACACGCCCATAGCGCACACCATCAATGGTGATGCCTTTTTCAAGGGGTGCCAGTGCCGCTTCATTTACATGACCTTGCACGCGCACCCGATATTTACGGCTCCAGCCAGTAGCCGGCAGTTCAAGATGGCGGGCAAGATCACCGTCATTGGTCAAAAGTATTAGCCCTTCCGAGTCAATGTCCAGTCGGCCAACTGTCATGACGCGCGGCAACGAGGCGGGCAAATGATCAAAAATTGTTTCGCGGTCTTTTTCGTCACGGTCACTGACCACCAGACCACGTGGCTTGTAATAGCGCCATAATTTGGCAGGCTCGCGATGTGGTAACGCCTGTCCGTCAACACTGATCTTGTCACTGTCTGTTACATTCAATGCTGGACTGGCAATAGTTTTGCCATTCACTTTGACGCGGCCTTCATTGATACGTGCCTCGGCTTCGCGGCGTGAGCAAACCCCCGCCCGCGCAATTCGCTTGGCAATGCGTTCGCTGTCACTTTTTTTATCAAGCGTAAATGTTTCATTATTAGCCATATCGATGACATAATCTTAAAAACGAGGCTTGGAAACAACAATCTTCTGTGTCAGGACTGTTTGATGATGAAAAATGGTCTGATGGATGATTTGCTGGTGGCGGCACGTGATGCGGCCAAGGCGGGTGATGTGCCTGTTGCGGCTGCTATTGTTGCACCTGATGGAACGGTGGTTGCACTTGCATCCAACCGTATGACCCGCGATGGTAACGCTTTGCATCATGCTGAAATTCTGGCAATTAATGCGGCGCTGGACAAAACAGGCAAGGCGCGGCTTGATGGCTATGATCTTTGGGTAACGCTGGAACCTTGCGCGATGTGTGCTGGGGCGATTGCGCATGCGCGTCTAAGACGCGTCTATTTTGCCGCTTATGATATAAAGGCCGGGGCAGTTGAGTCAG
>JABJBD010000008.1 GCA_018668795.1 Candidatus Puniceispirillum sp.
AACTGTTCTTTGAAAGACATCGTGTCGCGGAACCGAAGCGCGCGCACAAAACGATACATGAATTTTTCCGCCGACAGATACATCACTTTTCGCGATGGTGTCTGCTCACGGATATGCCATGCAATAGCATGCATCAGATGTGTTTTACCAAGGCCAACACCGCCATATAGAAACAGGGGGTTAAAGGCGACTTTTTCGCTTTCAGCTGTGCGGCGCGCCACGGCAAAAGCCAATTCATTAGGCTTGCCAACAACAAAATTCGCAAAGGTGTAGCGCGGGTCAAGTCCGGCA
Source organism: Candidatus Puniceispirillum sp. (assembly GCA_018668795.1). GTDB lineage: Bacteria > Pseudomonadota > Alphaproteobacteria > Puniceispirillales > Puniceispirillaceae > Puniceispirillum. The sequence goes on from JABJBD010000008.1 coordinate 292, forward strand.
AGCGGGTCAAGTTTTTCCGCCGCCTTACCGGTTGTGTTATCAGCTACCAATGCGCTACTTTTGGCTGTATCAGTAATCCGCGGTGGACGCTCGGCAATAGATTGAGGGCGCGCCGCAAGACGTACTTCAACACGCTTGACACCTGTAAATTCAGCTGCCGAAATAACCCGCAACCGATCAGCATACTGACTGCTTACACGATCCCGCGCTAGGCTGGAATCGGCTTCGATTATCAGCATGTTATTTTGCAGGGCACCAACTCGAAGCGGCTTGATCCAGCTGCGCCATGCGGCGTCACCCAAATCTACACGCATACGGGCTGATACTTTTTCCCAGCACGCATCAAGATCAATTTGTGTATTAGTGCTAGAGTCTAACGGCGCAAAATCACCATTTTCAAAATTGGGGTTCGGTTCAATCTCATCTGTGACGTGCTGATCTGTGACGTGCGGCACAAATACATGTGGGGTTGGAGGATCATTAAGATTATCACTCGACATGTATCACCCCCATATATGCTGTGGTCGCACTTGATTGTGGACAGACCGCAGACTGTAACTAGCCAAACCTGTATTATGTAACAGCAAACAGTCTTTGAAATGCTCATAACTGAGCCTGATGACATTAGCTAAAATTAGGGCGGGATGGCAAGACAGCCAAACCCCGAAATGGCAAAATAAAGTTGTGTTTTGCGCAGTTATTTTTGTTGACAGACTTTCGTCTCAACAAGGTCACCATTTGACTAAAATTGTGAACTATCAAGCACCGAATCGCAAGAATCGGATATTATGCTTTGCTATCTAGATCCCTTATGGGGTCGCGTCGAAATATGGCTCTTTCTTACGAACGCTTCATTCTGCCCTGCTATATGTCGATTCCAAAAATAAAAGCCCACCGCATGATGCTGTGGACTTTATCTTGACCAGTAAGGCCTTATATCGATAGTAAAGCGCCTGAATGACATGATGACAGCCTGTTTATAGTTAACACTGGCTATCGACCATCATCTTTACCAGCCATACCTCAGGTCACCCCACGGTGCTAGGCAAGCTAGGCGGCAAGCGCCTTGACGCGGGCGGCCAAGCGCGAAATCTTGCGCGAAGCTGTATTGCGATGCACAACACCACGGGTAACGCCACGCTGGATTTCCGGCTGGGCAACACGAAGTGCTTCACGGGCAACCGTGGCATCACCAGATGCGATGGCTGTTTCGACTTTTTTCACAAATGTGCGGATACGGCTCATGCGGGCACCATTAATGAGTGCACGGTTGGCATTTCTGCGGATACGCTTTTTCGCTGACTTATGATTTGCCATTCAAAATGACCCTCAATTTCAAAAATTTCGTTGCGGACAGTGCTATAGGCGACTTTTGCCCTCCACGTCAAGCAAATTTGGCTGATTATTAAGACTGCGGGCGGGTGTGGCCAGTGGCACTCCTGTCCCAGACACATTTTTCAGTCTGTTGCTGTCTGCTTTACACAGCTTGATTCTGCATCATGGTCTAGCGGGGCTGAACCATCAAACGCCAGACGATCCCGAAACTGGTGTCAGCGCGCGTCAAGCTAATCATTTCACTGCCCCGATACCAGCTTTCATTTTGCCTAGCCCAGCCAAGTGCCTCTAACGCCTCATCATAAAAGCCCTTTACCTTCGCCGCATCCGCAGTGCTGGTAGCAAAAATGCCGATAATCCGGCCATTTGGCGAATCAAAGCTGAACCCCAGATCGACAACAATATCCAGCTCTTCCATGATCGGCACGTCGCTGACCCATCGTGTCTCAGCCTGTGCTGGCACCACAGCCACCATTATCAATGTCGATAATGCCAGCATAAACGCTACGATGTTTTTTCCGATATAACGCTGTTTCATAAATACCTGCTATCCGTTTGGCTTGATGACGCACTTTACGCGATCTAGCCAGATAAGCCTAGCGTTGACATGAAGAACAATAAAAACTGCTGCGCCCAGATTGTACAATCGTGCGAATCGGCGTTGCACAGGTCACACAGGGTAATCCGGCGCGCCCATATACCGATAGTTGTTGAACAAAATAGCCAATTTCACCACCAGGCTGAACATGGTCGCGCAGGCTGGTGCCGCCCTCGGCAATCGCCGCCCGCAGCACCGTCACGATTGCATGCACCAGCTTTTCGGCACGCCCCGCGGTAATCGATCCGGCGCGCCGACGCGGCGATATACCTGCTTTGAACAACGCTTCACAGGCATATATATTGCCAATACCCGCAATCAGACGCTGATCTAGCAAGGCGTTTTTGACAGGGCTTTTTAGGTTCGCAAATACCGTTTGCATATGCGCTGCCGAAAAACCATTCCCCAATGGTTCCGGCCCCATATCCCGTAGCAATTTATGCGTGGCCATATCATCTGCGGCGAACAGATCAACCCACCCAAAACGGCGTGGGTCATTCAGCACGATATAGCGATGTCCCCCGTCAGCAGCATCAACCGTCACCATGATATGGTCATGGCGGGTTAACTCTGGTTTGGCTTCATGAATTCTTATTGATCCGGACATGCCCAGATGAATCAGCAAAATCTGTCCATCATCGGTTGGCATAAGCACATATTTACCGCGCCGCATGGGGGCGGCAAAATGACGGCCAAGAAGCTGGCTATCCAGCGCCTCGGGAAGCGGCCACCGCAAATCCTTGCGGCCTACGAACACGTCGGTAACCTGTTGTCCGGTAACCACCGGGGCAAGCGCGCGTCTTACGGTTTCTACTTCGGGCAATTCAGGCATATTGTCGCGTTCCTAATCTTGATATAATTGTTGCATTCGAAAGCTGGTACCTCATGCTATATATACTAAATGTCTATATTAACAGCGCGCCGACCAAAGCATCTAGCAACCGGCAACCGATAGCATAATGAATAGGATGAAAACATAGCATGACACGTGATGACGCTCACAATCCCGATCATGACACCGATCACATCACACATAATCTCGATTCGGATGCTGACAGCATTGATTTTGGTTTCCGTCAGGTAAACCGCGCTGACAAGGCCGGAATGGTGCGCGATGTCTTTGATTCGGTGGCCAACCGCTATGATCTCATGAATGATCTGATGAGCGGGGGGGTGCATCGTCTCTGGAAAGCGGCGATGATCGACTGGATGGCACCACAACCGCATCAGACCTTGATCGATCTGGCAGGCGGTACAGGCGATATTGGTCAGCGCTTTTTGCGTGCTGGTGGTGGTTTTGCTCATATCACCGACATAAATGAATCAATGTTAATGGCGGGCAAAAAGCGCCGCGATCTGCAAGCGCTGGCCAGCCAGATGAACTGGTGCAATGCCAATGCCGAACAATTGCCTTTTGCCGATAAAAGTGCTGATTTCGTGACCATTGCCTTTGGGTTGCGCAATGTCACTGACCGCCCTGCCGCATTGGCCGAAGCGCATCGCGTGCTCAAAGCTGGCGGTCGTTTTCTGTGTCTTGAATTTTCACAGGTTGATAACGCTGTCTTGCAACGGCTTTACGACGCGTGGTCATTTTCTATTTTGCCCACTATGGGGCAGATGGTAGCAGGTGACGCCGATAGCTATCGCTATCTTGTCGAATCAATAAGACAGTTTCCCCCCAAGGAAGTTCTTGCCGATATGTTTGCCGATGCTGGGTTTGCCCAGATACGGATACGAAGCATGACAGGTAATATCGCCTGTATTCATTCTGGCTGGAAGATGGATTGATGCAGATAGGGTTTCTGTCGATGCTACGCGCGCTATTCCGGCTTCCCCATATTGGCTGGCATCTTGGTCGGGCAGGGGTATTGGGTCATATCGCCCGCATAACCCTATTGCCAGGCTGGCTAAGGCGTATTTGCACCGTGCTTGACCGGGTGGTGCGCTCGCAAAATGCAACGCGTGACGCTGGAACTGCCCTTGCCGAAGCCTTAACTAGGCTAGGGCCAGGCTTTATCAAATTTGGACAGGCTCTTTCTACCCGCGCCGATCTGATGGGGCCTGAAATGACCTATGCCCTCAGCTTGCTTCAGGATCGATTGCCGCCTTTTTCGGGTCGCCTTGCGCAACAGTCAATTGAACGCGAAACGGGCCAGTCGCTTGATGATATTTTCACCAGCTTTGACAAGGAAGCTGTCGCTGCCGCCTCGATTGCTCAGGTGCATAAAGCTGTTTTGCGCGATGGCCGTGCGGTGGCTGTCAAATTGCTTCGCCCTGATATCGAACGGCAGATGCGCGCTGACACCTCATTGTTTTTCTCGCTGGCTTTGATTCTGCAATGGCTGGCACCTGGCCTTGAACGCCTAAAGCTGGTTACCGCCGTCGAACAATTTGTTCAGCTTTCGGATATGGAACTTGATCTGCGCCTTGAAGCTGCCGCGGCCGGACGCTTGGCTGATAATCTGGCTGATGATGACGGCATTTATGT